>JAMDCE010000142.1 GCA_023489135.1 Chloroflexota bacterium | reverse complement strand
GAGAGGGAACATTTGCCGGCCCATTCGGATTGGATTGGCCGTAGACGCTCTTAGGTTGATGCATATTAGACTCGAGATCTCGCGTCTCTACCACTCGAATCGAGCGCGATGCTTGGATCCGATTCTCTGGTTGAACGTGATCAACTGCATTCCACCGTTTTCAAAAAGGAGCCAAATGGAAGGGAAAAAAGGTCATCCAACCACGATCGATGAATACATTTCACAGTTTCCGGAAGACGTGCAGCATATTCTGGTCGAGATCAGGACGGTGATTAAGGAATCGGCTCCGGACGCCATGGAAAAAATAAGCTATCAGATGCCCGCTTTCTATTTGGCTCTCCCTCTCGGCGTGCGGGCAGAATTCCACGGCTTTGTCGCGGGCTTTATGTTATCATGATTACACATATGATATAATCGTAATTAAGATAACACAGGAGGCCGCGCGTGAAAGAGGAGAGGCATCGAGACGCGTTGGAGCAGTTGCGCGCGTCCCGCGCATTGCTCGATCCCGTCAAGGACATTCGCCTGTACTCCGAAGCAAGCCACGGCATGGCGATCCATGCCGTGGCAGCAGGTTTTTCGCGCCGCCACGGCATGGATTATGACCAGCACCAGGCCTTAGCACGGCGGCTGCGTGAAAACGGCCATCCGGAGATCGCCAACGCCTTTGCAGAGCTCGAAGAGATTCGCGCGGGGCGTTGGTATGGGGGACAAGGAAATGGCGACACGGTACACAGAATCGACGAGCTTCTGGCGAAGATTGAGGAGTGGTCCCTGGGCTAAGCCGGTAGTGGATCGAATTGAGACTGGCCTCGATACGATCGTGCGACGACTGCGCTTGGACGACTCGATTGTGGCCATCGTCGTCTTTGGCTCCTATGCTCGCGGCGACTTCGGGCGCAAGAGCGACATCGATCTTCTGGTTCTCCTCAGGGGCACGTCCGGCGGCGGCCACGATGAGGCCAGGCGCCGCGTGGTGGTCGAGATTTCGGAAATAGAGAGTGAAGCCCGCCTCCCGGTGCACATTGCCCCGCTGGTGGCCATCGCGGGGGATCCGGACGCGCTGGGCGCGAGTCTCCTGCACGAGCTGGTGACCGATGGCATCGTGCTCTACGGCGAGTGGTCAGCGCTGGCTATGCTGCGGCCGAGTGGGTTGGCACCGTGGGACGTCGTTCGCTTCTCGCTCAAAGGGACCTTGCCCAATGAACGGGTGCGACTGGCCCGACGTCTACACGGCACACGTGGCAGACACGGTCTCATTAGTCTGCCCGGCTTAGACCTGGCCCGGGGCGCGGCCCTGGTGCCTGCGGAGCGAGCCCGTGCCGTGTGCGAGGCACTGGACGATGCCGGTGCCATTTATGACATCATTCCTGTTTGGCGAGAGGCGTGAGTTGGGGGAGCCGTTAGTATGAATATTCTAAACGAGCAGGCGGAGCTTCCTTGCTCTTTGCCTCGGTGAATATTCCGCCGTCTTTAGATAAGGAGCCAAATGGAAGGGGAAAAAGGTCATCCAACCACGATCGATGAATACATTTCACAGTTTCCGGAAGACGTGCAACATATTCTGGTCGAGATCAGGGCGGTGATTAAGGAGTCGGCTCTGGACGCCATAGAAAAAATAAGCTATCAGATGCCCGCTTTCTATTTGAAAGGCAACCTGGTCTGGTTCGCCGTTCATAAGCGCCACATTGGATTTTATCCCACCGCATCCGGACCACGAATGGGCCTTGAAAGGACCCATGCAGGGCAATTGAAGCCTATTGGTCCCTTTGCAGAAGGGATATCCGTGATGGAGAATAGCCAGGATTGCTCTATTCGGTGTATTCACCGACCTGCAAAAAAATATGCAGGATATCGGCTAGTAAGAGTCCCAAGAGCTTTAGATTGGCGAGCCGTAGTTGGGGGGGCTGATGGGATACAAGAAGTCTGTGGCGATCGAGCCAAAGAGGTGGAACGGGTTGTGTAAGCCGGATCGGGTACTGTCAACCGTGGCACTTGTGCTGATGCTGACCATGGCAGCCACTTCGTGCGCCGGGAATCAACCTGCTTCCAGTGAGGCACCGCCAGGTAGCGGGTCTTCTCAAATCGATCAAGGCAAGGCGCAGCCCGGAGTTGGTGCCGCGCCGGCACCAAAAGCCAAGCCTGTCGTTCCGCCTTCACCCACTGCGGACCCCCGATTGACCGCCTGGAAATATGAGAAACCCATTGCCAATCCGTTGAGCGCGAGCAGCGGAAATGCTGAAACATCTTTGGGAGACGTCGAAAAGGATCTGGTTAAGGTTTCGGTTCCGGGAAACATACTGGATTCGGCAGCGACGGTCACGATATCCACTCCAGACAAGGTGCCAGACATCGTGGCCAAGGAGTTTGCCCCGGGGGGTGCGCCGATTTCGATATCAGCGGGCGACAAAGAGGTGCGCTTGAGCCAGCCTGTGAGCATCACCATGAAGATCGACAGCAGGCAAATCACTACCCGCACCCTCCCGAGCGATTTTTGGGTCACCTATTTTGATGGTAAGGATTGGGAATATCTGAGGCCGGGCGTAGTCGACCTCAAAGCGCGGACGCTGACATTCTCCACCTATCATTTTTCGCTGTTCGGCTACGGCAAGATAAGTTTGGACCAGAGAATCGAGAAATACGCACACAGCAAGACCCTGGAGAACATGGCACAAAAAACGGTCGACAAGTATGTGGAAAAAGCAGTGGAGAAAACTGTGGAGCACATACTGAAGGATCGACTCGGTATCGACGACGAGTCCACAAAATCAAAGATACTCAGCAGCCTGGCCAACGATGATGACTACCGCGATATCTACGAAAAAATAATGGAAGGGGACGTTGTCGGCGCGAACCAAAGCCTCCAGGTGTTCGCCGGCAAGAAGATCGCCGAGAACGTCGAAAAGTCCAAACTATCCAAGGCTCTGGGCAGCCTGGCGGACAAAGGCGTCGGGTACGTGGAGTCCGTGGCCCAGGCCTCGGGATATCTAGCCGAAGGCAGATATAAAGACGCCGGTCGTATTCTGGGGGGGAAGATCGCCGACCAATTCTTAGTGACCAAAGTCACCAAAGCAGCCGCCGAAGTGATTGACTACGAGATCGGGCAGTGGAAAAACGGCGAGATCGAGGCGGCGTACCAGGCCTACAAGAACGGCGCCAACGGCAAGTTCTGGGGATACAACGTCGACAAGGGCGATTTCGAATCCTTGTGGGACCAGATGCGCGGCATCGGCAGGCAGATCGAGTTGGAGGAGATCAAGCGGGTCAATCGAGAAAGATCTGACACTGAGCCGCCACAGCCTCCCCTCACCGCCGCGGAAGAAGACAAGGTAAGAGCCAAAGTCCAAAACGACCTCAAGGCGAAGTTCCAGGAGCGAGCGAAAAACGAAGCTCACGCGGAGGAAGAACAAAAGGCCCTTGAGCGTCTCATCAAGGAGTTCAAGGACAAGAGCCTGCTCGATCCAGGGATGTTCGGCTACAAGACCGAGTTGGACGTAGAGCAGCGGCTGGACCTCTTGCTCAAACTAAGGGACAAGATTCTGCGAGATACCGGCAGGACCTTGAATCTTGGTCTCAAGGTTACATCTGACAAGCAACTCGCGCTGGGCGACTTGATACTCGCAACGTACAAATGGTACGAAGGACGCGACGCATATGCGGCCTTCCTTAAGGAGAAGTTTGGCATCGACCTCTATCCTACAGTTCAAGAAATCGGCGGGAAATGGAACACGGGGTCTTTCGTAATCACCGAAATCTACCTGGATCCGGTGGCGGCAAAAGAAGCATCATCTGCCGACAAGAAAGCTGGCGACGGATGTGACCTGTCGATCTTGGCTGCCCTCGAAAAAATGAAGGGCCAGCCTCTGCCGATGGATATTGATATGCAGGTCGGCAAGGATGGCACGGGCAAGATGAATACGGCGTTGTCGCCGGATGGAAAGCCTGGAAAGCCGACCCTCGCGCAGATGAAATACTCCAATGGCTCAATTTCTGTGAGCGAAGTTAGGCCTGGGCAGGGGACAATGAACATGGAAGGCGAGGTCATACGAACGCCGCGCGGTCTGGAGCTGCGCGGCACGTGGAAAACTATCCTGCAATCTGGCGGGAAAGATGTCGGCTGGATGAAAGGAACGTGGACAGCCACCAAGGACGCACCGAGCGCGGGCACAGCTGTGCCTGTAAGAAAGCCCTAAGAAGCTCGATGTGCCCGCCAGGACCCAGTTCCCGGAATCCGCATTGAGCTAGAGGCGAGAAGGAGAAGGAAGTCTTGTTCCCCGTTCTGCTAGAGGGAGAGTTATTAGGACAGCACCTGACGATCGTATCGTACGGCTTTTTT
This sequence comes from Chloroflexota bacterium, assembly GCA_023489135.1. The sequence goes on along the minus strand of JAMDCE010000142.1, from coordinate 6,311 downwards.
ATTGCTCTGGCGCTGTTGGCCGTGTTCGTGTTGGGATCGATTCTCGCTCAACGTCGCGGTCTTCCCCTTGGCCGGACCTTATTGTGTCTTGTGGTGATGATGGTGGTCACCCCTATCGGGGCTCGACTCCTCCATTGGGGACTGAATCCCGGTGTCTATGCCGACGACCCCGGAGCTTTACTTGACCTGCGATTCGCTCATCTGGCCATGTTCGGCGGATTCGTACTGGCCATGATCACCGGCTGGCTATCGTGCGCGAGGCTGAATCTTGATGCCCTGGCGCTGGCAGATTCCGTATCCCCCGCCGTCGGACTTGGAATAGCGCTGTCTCGACTGGGGTGTTTCCTCAACGGCTGTTCCTTTGGAACCATCGCCGATCTGCCGTGGTCGGTTACTTTCCCGTCGGGAAGCCAGGCTCACGTTTATCAAATCTCCAGGGACCCGCTGCTGTTTTTCCAGGGCAGCCAGCCTGTCCATCCTGTGCAGCTATATGAGGCGCTGGCGGGGATAGCGGTGGCCGCCATCGCACTTCATCTGTATAGGAAAAAGCTGCCCGCTGGGATCGCTTTCGCCAGCGCCGCGCTACTTTTCAGCCTCTTCAGGTTGGCAAACCATTATCTGCGGGAACTGTCTCCAACTACTACGGTGCCCGAGTGGTTCTTGCCCTCCTTCTACCTCTCGTGCATGGCAATTTGCGCGATATTCCTGGCTGTCCGTTTGTTTCGGGCAGACGACCGGGCGTATACCAGACATTCTGAAGCACTGGCACTGGGTCAGCCATCAGTTTGAACCAGTGATTGGCGTTGCGCCACACTGCCCGCAAATCGAGCTCGTGGCTGAGTGCCCTTGAAGGGCCGGTGCTTCCCGGACGCGCTGGAAGCGACCGACCGAGAGGTCTGGGAAGTGGATAGGCTAACTCTGGGCGGCGACGACCCCTACGCCTGCAACTTCGGTCCCAACGACCGGCGCGCCGTCGAGGCGTTTCTGGATTACCTGATGCTGGACGGCGCCATCTCGGAAAAGCCAAGCGTGGATTCGCTTTTCGCCGGGGTCTAACCGCGGCACTCCTGGCTTCAGCCCTAGTAGCGGCGGCCTCGCTGTTTCTTGATATCGAATTTGGCGGTGTCGGCCACGGCCATCACCGCCATTACCCCAGCCTGCACCGGGTCGGTCACCACCAGGTCGGCCGCGTCCGGCACGCTGCCGGCCATATTGAGCGATATCACGATGATTCCCTTCTCGCGTACCTCCAGGACCGCCCTGGCCACGTCGCCGCCCATGAGAGAGCCGGCCAGGACCAGCGCCTTGGCTCGGGGCAATCGCCCCACCGCTCGCACCGCCGCCGCTAGCTCGGCTTCACCTACCAGCGGAATGGTGTCGATCGAAATGCGCTCGCCCCGGATGTTGTGCCGGTCGGCTTCACTGACGGCGCCGAGCGCCACCTGCCCGACCTGCGCGCCCCCGCCGATGACGATGATTCGCTTGCCGTAAACCTTCCAAAATGGGGGAGGCTCGTCGATGGTAAGAACGATCGGCAATTCCGAGAGGTCCTTCATCAGGAGTCGAACGTCGGCCACGTTCTCCAGCTCGAAATAGATCGATGCGTGGCCCGAGTGACGTTCGGTAATATCGACGTAAGTTATGTTGGCCAGATGATCCAGGATCACCCTGGTTAGCTGGTGCAGCATGCCGGGCAGATCCTGCGTCTTGATCAAAAGGGCTTCCTGCGGATGATCGGACAAGCTTGTTCCCCTCTCGTATCACGGCCACGCCTGGGACCGCGCAAGAAAGGATAAGGCAAAGGTAAAGAAGTGTCAAGCCCGCCCCGGCTTTTTGCTCCGCTTCACGGAGCACGTTGCCGGGAGCAGCCGGTAGCCGCGGGTCTTTAGCCTGCGCCAGGGATAGGGGAGGGAGGTTCGAACAGCAGCTCATCTGAGATGATTTGGGCGGGGCACCTCGGCAGAGTGAGTCATGTTCTTGAGAAACAACGCTAGCGCAGGATCACGGGTAGGAAGAGCTTGTTCCCGCCTCCAACACCTGTCGAAGGTGTAGATGTCGCCGGAGGCGTCGCCGTCGACGTAGGGGTCGGCGTAGGTGTGGATGTTGCCGTGGGCGTGGATGTCGGCGTCGGCGTCCGGGTCGGCGTGGACGCCGGGGTCGGGGTTGGAGTAGGCGGCGCGACTTCGAAGGCTCCGATGTCGCATTTGACCGTGCCATTGCCGTCGCCGTCGAGCGGCCTAGCAATGCCGCGCTGGTCAGTGGTCGGACAGCCGCTGTTAGTGCCAGCGTCGATAGCCGGGCTGCCGGCGAGGAGAGCGCGGGTCCACGTGGGACCGCCGTTGTTCTGCAGCAGGCCAAGCAACGGATCGCTAAGGCGGAGATCGATTCCGGGGAAGAAGCCGCAGGTGTTGCCACTATCCAAATTCCCGCCTAGCGTGGCAGTGGCTGGCGCCGCGTCGGCGACCGCGCCACAGTTATTGGGCAATCCGGCTGACAAAATTGTATTCAAGACGTTGATGCCGGTACCGTCGCGATAGAGGTTGCCGCCGGAGGTTTGCCCGCTCGTGCCAGTGCTTCCTGCGGCACCGTTGCTGCCGTTGCTGCCCTGGGAGGTGCCGGTGCCACCCCAGCCAAGCGAGCCTCCGCCACCACCGCTCCCACCGCTCCGGCCAGTCGCGGTGCTATTAGCGAAAGTGCTGTTGGTCACTTGTACGGTGCCGGTTTCCGTATGGAACCCACCGCCGGTGCCACTGCCCCCCGCTCCACCCGGGCCACCGTTCCCTCCATTGCCGCCAGTGCCCCCGGGGGCAGCTCCGTTTGCGGCGCCTCCTGTGCCACCATTACCACCTGTACCGCCATTACCCGCAATCCCGCCCGTACCACTATTGGCGGAAGAAGTTGTGTTGGTGATATTGGTCGTGCCATTGATACCGCCACCGCTGCCGCTGCCACCGCTGCCGCCGCTGCCGCCGCTGCCACCATTGCCACCCATCAGGCCACCATAAGGCGCAAACGCTGACCAGCCGCCGGTGCCGCCATTGCCGCCGCCGCCGCCGTTACCGCCGTTGCCGGCATTAACGGCATTGCTGGCAAAGGTGCTGCCGGAAACATTCCCCGCACCGCCAATGCCGCCGCCCAGGCTGTTCCCGCCCGCGCCACCCGGGCCGCCGCTCCCACCAGAATTGCCGGAAGAGCCACTGCTGCCCGATCTGCCCGCGGCCCCCGCACCCCCATTGCCGCCGTTACCACCGGCAACGCTATTATTCGCAAAAGTGCTGTTCGTGACATTGCCGCCGCTGCCTTTACCGCCGCCGTTCCCGCTACCACCGCTGCCGCCAGCGCCGCCCCATCCGGAACTGTAGATACCGGTGCCTCCGTTGCCACCATAGCCACCGTCACCGCCTGTGACGGTGTTGGTCAGAAATGTGCTGCTGGTAACGTTGCCTGCGCCGCTGCGGCCGCCCCCGTCGGCGCTGCCGCCGTTGCCTCCCGCACCACCATACCAGGACAAACTGTCACCGGCGTTGCCGCCGTTGCCACCGGTCACGCTGTTATTGGAGAAGGTGCTGTTGGAGACGCCGGCTATGCCGCTGACCCCACCCCCATTGGCATTGCCCCCCGCGCCTCCATTGTTGGTGAGGCTATCATAAGCGTAAGTGCCGGTATAACCACTGCCTCCCGTGACACTATTGCCCGTGAATGTGCTGCTGGCTATGGTTAGGGTGCCGGTAAGCTCCACGTGAATCCCGCCGCCACTCGCATTCGCGCCTGAGCCACTCGGACCTCCGCTTCTGGGCATATCAGGCCACGTGCCGCCAGGATACCAATCGCCTCCCTTGCCACCGCTACCGCCGGCAACGCTATTCTGGTCAAAGGTGCTGCCGGCGACGGTCACTGCGCCGTTCCCTATATAGATGCCGCCGCCAAAGCCGTTGGCGCCATTTCCGCCGCTGCCACCGTTTGCGCCGCTTGCCCCGTCTCCGCCGTTGCCCCCATTCCCTCCAGTAGCGCCATTGTTTTGGAAGGCGCTGCCGGTTATTGCTGCGGTCCCGCCAGTGATATAGATTCCGCCTCCCATCGCGGGAGTCCCATCGACACCGTTGGCGCCGCCGCTGGCCCCATTGCTGCCGCTGCTGCCACTAGCCGTATTTATGATGAAGGTGCCGCTGCTTACGTTCATGCTGCCGCCGCTGTAGATCGCGCCGCCCTGGCTCGTCGCAAGATTGTTGGTGAAGCTACTGTTGGAGATCGTCAGGTCGCCGTCGCTCCAGATAGCTCCTCCATGAGAGGCGCTATTGCCGTCAAACGTGCTGTCGGCCACGTTCAGGGTGCCAAGGTTCTCGACGCCACCCCCGGTGCCAGAACCCGCACGACCATCCTTGATAGTAACGCCCGTGAGGCCCAGGGTCCAACCGGGATTGACGATGAATACTCGCCTCTTGCCGCCTCCGCTGATGGTCAAGAGGTTGCGGCTCTCGATGCTGACATTCGTGTTCACGGTCTTGGTGCCGCTGATAAGAATGATACTTGCATCCCGGGGGCAATCGAACACGGCGCGGCCGCCTGCACGCAGGGCCCAGTCCAAATCTGCCTCGGTGCAACTGTAGCTGGGCGCACTGGGTGGCGCTATCGTATGTGTGTTGGAAGCAGGCGATTGGCCGTCGAAGGCTGCTTCAACGAAACGCGTGTCACGGTTCACCTCCCCGCCCAGAAAGATGGTGGTGGAGAAAAGGACAATCGCGCTGAGGACGGAGAGCAGGTGAATCGTGCGCCGGCGTAAGCTCATTTCAGTTTGATACCTCCTATGTCAGGGGCAACCAGGACTGCGACGTCTGCCATGTGGAGAGACTGTGCTGCGAGTGGAGACGATTGCGGGCGACCCAATGGCGCGGCGCTGCCAGTTCCGCTATTAGGGGACCCCCAGGTGGCCTGCATTATACTCCGATGAGGTACTGCGGTCAATGAGAAGTTGGTATTGGCCTCCACAGCCCGTTCGGTTATAATAGCCTAGCGTCCGCCAGGCCGGGGGTTGGGCTGGGCCGTATCCCAAAAGGTGGCCCGATTGTGCTCTTAGCTCCGAATCAATAGAAACAGGGTCGGTAAAGTGAACAGAAACAACTTGAACCTCGACGATGAGATGAGCGCGAATCCCGGCGATCTTCTCCGACAGTTCCGCCAAATCTGCGAGGTGATTGGCGCCGCCAAGGTGAGGCACACGCCGGTGTCGCCGGACCTGCTGGATCAGCTGACAAGGATCGAGGCTGAGCTGCAGACCAGGCTGTGGTTGGCGAAAGCTTCGGCCGATGCCGCGGGAAAGCCGGCAAAGCCGCGGCAAAAGCCTGTGGACACCGGCTGTTCCGATTCGGCCAACGCGAGGCAATCGAAGGCGCCATCCGCCGACGGGTGCGCGGACGTCTATTGCGATGGCGCATGCCTCGGTAATCCCGGGCCAGGCGGTTACGCCGCTCTGGTGCGCTTCGCCGGGCGGCCCGATCACCAGCTTTCCGGTGGCAAGCCCCGCACGACCAACAACGAAATGGAGCTATCGGGCGCCATCGCCGGCCTGCGCGCGGCGATATCGCTGGGGGCGTCCACCATCAAGGTCCAGTCAGACAGCGAGTACTTGATCAAAGGGATCACGAAATGGGTTGCCGGCTGGCAGCGCAACGGATGGAAGACCAGCACCGGAGGAGCGGTGAAAAATCGCGCCCTATGGGAAGAGCTGAGCCAGCTCTGCGCCGGTCGATCGGTCACGTGGTCCTGGATAAGGGGTCACTCCGGCCACACCGAAAACGAGCGCTGCGACGACCTGGCGGTGTCCGCGGCAAAACAGTACGCCCCTCGCCGCACCTTCTAAATTGACGTGCAGCTCAAAGCGGGATGGGGAATTCCTCGTGGCGTCAACGAGACGAAGGCAAAACGAAAGCCCCGAGTAACCTTTCCGCTCCCCCGCCTGCCAGGTTGCCCTGTTCTTCAGACGGCAAATGCGTACTCAACCACTTGGGGCTCGTGTCCCAATCAACCTTCCTGTTTACCCCGACAGCCTTCGGTACCCTATGCATCTTTCGGTCACCCTACTCAATGTTCGGTATCCTACGGTCCACCAGGTTCACCGTACTCAGTTACTTGAGACATAAATATAATAACATATCCAGTTCCCAAAGTCAAGCTTTCAGGGCGACTTCTGAAATTGCACCATAAGGACGGGGGGCAGGAATCATATGCTTTACTGCTGTGTGCCTTGCGGCCGTAAGAGCAGTGCGTGTATTATTTCAGCGAGGCATTCGCGCATCGGACTGCTATCGGTGACT
>JAMDCE010000461.1:10389-10732 GCA_023489135.1 Chloroflexota bacterium | reverse complement strand
CCCATCGGCGGCCGGGGTAATGAGATGGTATCTCACCAGTGACAGGGAAAGAAGGCCGAGGTAGCCGAGGATGGTGATAAGGCCAAACCTCGTGCGCGGCGGCATGGACTCCCGACGAACGAGCGTGATGAGCCATCCAATCGACGAAAGAACGACCAGCAGGCCGAACAGGAGATAGACATAGCCTTCGGCGGGCACGTTCGACCATCCGAAGAGGGCCCAGGTGGAGACCCAGAATCGGCCCAGATCGGTGGCGACCTCGGACCACGAGTACGGCTCGTTCCGCGTGGAGAGCCACGCCATCATACCGTTGAGCCCGGTCGCGTCGCTATGGAGCCACAGG
>JAMDCE010000461.1:9789-10379 GCA_023489135.1 Chloroflexota bacterium | reverse complement strand
GGGCTTGCCTTCCTGACCCCGGCGACGGTCATCATGTGGTATCGCACCAGGGACAAGGCCAGCAAGACCAGATAGGAAACGATGATGGCCAGGCCGAATCGGGCGTGTCTGGGCACCGACCGGCGGCGCGCGAGGAGGACCAGCCACCCGAGCAAAGATAGGGCGGCGAGCAGGCCGAACAGGTAATACACCCAGTCGTCCGCCGGGACGTTGGACCAGCCGAAGAGGGCCCAGGAAGAGGTCCAGAGATGGGCCAGGTCCGGAAAGACCTCCGACCAGGAGTAGGGCCCGATCCTCCGGCCCAGCCATTCCATCATGGCGTTGAGGCCGGTTGGATCGCCGTAGAGCCACAGGTTGCGCAGGTACCACCAGCCGGCTACCAGCCCCACCGTTCCCAGGAAACCCGCTGCCGGCCGAATGGCGGCCCGCCATTGGGATCGTGGGACCGCTGCGAAGACCGCGCCTAGGACCACCGGCAGGAGGGTCAGTCCGCTCAGCTTGGTTATGGCGGACGTGCCGACCAGCAACCCCAGCCAGACCCATCGTCTGGCCTCGATCCTGTCCCCGTGAAGGCTAATCAATTGGGTCGC
>JAMDCE010000461.1:0-9779 GCA_023489135.1 Chloroflexota bacterium | reverse complement strand
GGTTGCGCAGGTACCACCAGCCGGCCACCAGGGCAAAGGTGACGACAAACCACGAGGCAGGCTTGACGGTCGATGCCCATTGGCGGCGCGGAATCGATACCAGCACCGTGACGAGGATCAGCGGCAGCAGGGTCAGGGCGCTCAGCTTGCTGAGGGCCAAAGCGCCCATGAGCAGACCGAGGTATATATAGGGCTTGGCAGGGAACACGGTGGGCTTAACTGGGTTGGATCGGGTGAGCGCGGAAAACGGGTGAGCCTCGCTGGTGGACTGGCTCGTCTTTTCGTGGGCATCGCCCCTCACCCCAGCCCTCTCCCCTTCGGGGAGAGGGGGTTTGGGTGCGTCTCCCGACGTGATACCTGTAAGGGCGGACGGCTCTGTCCGCCCGAGGGGAAGGGTTAGGCTACGGTGAACGGAAGGGCTTGAAATCGTGCTGCTCTGGTAAAAGCGTACCATCGCCAGAAGGGTCAGAGAGCTAAGCATGGTAGCCAGGTTGTCGTTGTTCACGCTGCTGACGATGAATAGAAATTGCGGTATGGCGGCGTTGAGCGCCGCGGCGCCCAGGGCAAGCGCTCGGGGGTGCTGGTGCCAGCCCGTGGCCAGATCCAGCGCCAGGGCGTAGGTGGCTACGATCGTGACCAGGCCCATCGCTATCGACAGAAGCCTGAGGAAGTGAATTCGGAGGGCGGTTCCGGAGTAGGGAAACCCCTCGTCCGGGGAATGGAAGACGATGTTGCGATTCTCGGTGGCCTGGGTATCGCCCGGCCGGCCGTCGGGATTGACGTGGGCCACGTCGTCAACGCCGGTCACGGCCCGGCCGCCTTTTATCGCCTCCGGAGCGAGGATGGCCGCCGCCATCATATAATAGAGCGGCGGCTGGCTGGCCTCCTGGCGGCTGAGGCTGTTCTCGGGCGGCTTCACCTGGACGGGAAGGCTTCGATGGTCGACGATTTGCCGGATCACCAGGAAATGCCAGAGCTCATCCGGGGCTTCGAATATCGGCGTGACCAGACTATAAAGGACGGCCAGCGCCAGGTATATCGCCGCGACGACGGCCATGCCGGGGTGCGCCCGCACGATTCCTCCCGAACCCTTCTTCTCCCCAATGGGAAGTGGCCGGCCAAGTGTAACATGAAAAGTCTGTCAAACACAAACTCCTCTTCTTGTACGCTTCGTACACAATCCTGTAACTCTTTCGCACGACAGACTACTTCTTCTTTGCCAGCATTCATTGCGAGAAGAACGGCTCGCCTGATCGGGGAGCCCTGCCCCTTCCTTGGAACGCGCGAGTCATCTTAGACCGTCACCACAGACCAGTAGGATGGGGAAGCTCCCTCTCCCTTTTCGAAAGGGAGAGGGATTGCTCAGAACTACCACACCCTCACCCTAGCCCTCTCCCTCGTGCCGCGAGGGAGAGGGAACTTGGCCTCTCCATCCTGCCGGCGCACGTTTCGAGTAGTATGACTCACGCTTCCTGACATTACGGCGTTGGAGAGTGAGTCGGACTTGTGGGGGGGATGGTTCACAGGAGGGGAGAGATAGGGAAACAGTTTGCGTCATTGAGGCTGGCACGGTTCTTGGAAAACGGCGCCACACCCGGTCAAATCGGCCAGCCCCACCTCTGAACTGTTACCCAATTTCCGAACCATCCTTTCCGCGGACGAGGTTGGCACAGAAATTGCAAGAGGTAAAGACAGCTTGCTCAGAAAGACGGTTCTAGTTATACGAGGACCGACCGCAGAGAGAAGCCCGCGACTCAATTCGTTAGCCTTCCCGGTGGCATTCGTTTTTCGGTTAGTAAGCATGAAACCAATCGTAAGATTGGCAACCCGGTGTGTTGGGCTGCAGTTTCGGTGGAGATGTACTGGTATGCCGAACGTAATGGATCGTAACAAAATAGTGGTTGTGTTGGAAGACGATCACCAAGTAAGGGGCCTGCTGGCAGGGATACTTCAGGATCTGGGTTACTACGTGGTGCCGGTGGAACGAGGAGAAAGGGCTCTGGCAGTGCTACAGCAAGTGCGGGCCACTCTCCTCATCATGGACCTCTTGCTCCCGGGAATGGACGGCAGGGAAGTGCTCCGGCAACTGAGATCTGACGAAAGGACCAGGGACGTGCCGGTGATGGTGTTGTCGGACCACATACACATGGTCGACAACAACTCCAAGGGCAAACGCAACGCCATACTCAAGAAACCCTTGAGAATTGATGACGTCGTAGCCGAAGTGGAGCGAATAGTCGGCAAAGTCAGGAGCGGGAGCCTGGTCGGAGCCGATTTCTGGGCGCCGGCTTCGTAATGATGCGGTAGGCCCAGCGCTCGCCGTCAAACCAATCCTCTGACATCAGCGCCTGATCGTGGTGCGACCGATGGTGTATCTGCTGGCGTGGCTGGTGAAGCGCCTCTGCTCCCAGATCCCTCTCTTGTGCAGTAGGTAGCGAAAAATCAGCCAGAGTATCTGCAGTCCGTAGTAGGTGCTATCGAGGAAGCCGGCCGAGGATGCTTCGGGGAAGTACCGGACGGGAACCGGGATCTCGGCTATCTTGAACCCGGCCTCGAGGATCTGGGCGATGATCTCCTGATCGAAGATGAAAGCGTCGGAGTTCATTAAGAAGTCGGTTCTTTCCAGGACGCCCCGAGCGTAGGCACGGTAGCCGGTGTGGTACTCGGACAAGGACAAGCCGAAGGCCTGGTTTTCGACCCAGGTAAGGAAGCGGTTGGCGAGGTATTTCCACCAGGGCATGCCCTGTTTGTAGGCCGAAACTCCGGCCATTCTGGACCCCAGCACGACGTCGGCGGTGGCCTGCTGTATGGGTCCGATCATCTGCGGCAAGAGCTTGGGATCGTACTGGTAATCGGGATGCACCATTACCACGATGGTGGCCCCGGCCTTGAGCGCTTCGGTGTAGCAGGTCTTCTGGTTGGCCCCGTAGCCGTAGTTCTTATTGTGCACGAAGACCTTCAGTCCCAGGTCTTCGGCTATGGTCACGGTATGGTCTTTGCTGCCGTCGTCAACCAGAATGACCGCCCCGACGAGGTCGCTGGGCAGATCTTCATAAGTGCGCCGCAGCGTTTTCTCCGCGTTGAACGCCGGCATCACCACTATGATTTTTTCGTCGTCCTTGGCTTCGGTCATCGGAAGCTCCATCATTCTTGTGCAAACAAGCGGCAGGTAAAACGCCCGTGCGGCAGGATAGATGAGGATAAACAAGGCGGATCTGAGACATTTCAGCCACAGGTACTTCCTGCCCTAACGGCCGTGGCCATGCTAGCACAGGGTGATTGCGGAGGTCAATCTCTACACTAGTCTTCCCATCGACTACGTCGATGCCTGCCACGCCGCGCTTCTGGAGAGCCGTAAAGAACAGGAGCTTTACAGCTACGATGCCCATTTTGACGAGATAGAGGGCGTCAGGAGGCTGGAGCCGTGAGCTCAGGACTAATGAAATCGGGACTCACGATCATTGACTTGATAGCAGCTTGGTGCTAGTATCCTCGCAATAAACTCCTTGTCGTGGCCTCTCTTGTCCGGTGGAATTGGCACAAAGAGGTAAATAGGCCGTAGAGAGACGCCTGTGAACAGGGCGTCTCTTGTCGAGTGGGGAGGTGGCGAACATGCCGGTCGCAGGACACAAGCGGGATGAGGGACTGTTCACGATCCTGGCCAAGAGCTCGCCGATCGGAATCTACATAGTCCAGGGAAGGAAGCTTTGTTTCGTCAACCAGCAGTTCCAGCGGCAGACGGGGTACGGCGAAGAGGAACTGATGGGGATGGATCCTTTGGAGCTCGTCACGCCTGAAGACCGAGGTATGGTGAGGGAAAATGCCATCAAGATGTTGAGGGGTGAGGAGACCTCGCCGTATGAGTACAGGGTCGTCTACAGAGACGGCACTACCAGGTGGATCATGGAAACGGTGACCTCCATCCAGTACGACGGCCAGCGAGCGGCTCTGGGGAACTTCATGGACGTTACGGAGCGCAAGCAGCAGGAGCACCTGCTGGCCCACCTGGCCACCCACGATCCCTTAACGGGGCTGTCCAACCGTCGCTCGCTGGGAGATGCTCTGGAACGTTCGGTGGCGCGTGCCCGGAGGGGGAACTCCAGCGCGCTCCTCTTCCTGGACGTCGATAACTTTAAGAACGTCAACGATAGGCTTGGCCACGCGGCGGGAGACCGGGCGCTGGTATCGCTGGCCAGGCTGCTGCAGGATCAAGTGCGCGCGGTGGACCTGCCGGCCCGCATGGGTGGGGATGAATTTGCGGTGTTGCTGGACGGCACTAACCTCGAAGGTGCGCGGGCGGCGGCCGAGCGGATTCGCCTGGGGGTGGAAGCGCTCCAGGTCACTTTGGACGACCTCGGTTTTCGCCTTAGCCTCAGCATTGGCCTGGTGGCCGTCGACGGAAGGATAGACCCCGGGCTGGCCCTATCCCGGGCCGATTCGGCTATGTATAGAGCCAAAGAGCAGGGCGGGAACAGGATAGTGTTGTACGGAGGAGAGGAGGAGCCAAGGCCGACCCGCGGGCAACGGTAGAAGTAAGCGCGGGCGTATCTCGAGAGACATTCCCAGCTACCCCAATTCACACCAGCAGATACTTGCGCCTCACCTCGTCATTCGTCTTCAACTCTTCGACTGTTCCCTGGAATCGAATGTGACCATCGTCGATCACATAGCAGCGATCGCTCAGCCGCAGGGCGGACGCGACATTTTGTTCGGTCATCAGCACGGTCAACCCGGTCTCGCGCAATCTCAATATCTGCGCTTCGATCATGCGCACCGTCAGCGGCGCCAGTCCTTCCATTGGTTCGTCCAGAATCAAGAATTCCGGATTGCCCATCAGTGCGCGTGCAATGGCCAACATGCGCTGCTCGCCGCCGCTGAGGTAACCCCCCCGGCGCGATTCGATGGCCTGCAACACGGGGAAAACCTGGTAGACGCGGGCGCGGTCCCAGCCCGGGCCGGTTTTCGCTGGGCGCTCCGCAATTTCCAAGTTTTCTCCAACCGAGAGATCGGCGAAAATCTTTCTTTCGTCCGGGACATAGCCTATCCCTTTGCGCGCGAGCAGGTACGGCGCTTTGCCCACGACCTCCTCGCCCTTGAATCGAATGCCCCCCTGCTTTGGCGAAACCAGGCCGATGATGCTCTTCATCGTCGTAGTCTTGCCGGCACCGTTTCGACCGAGCAGACAAACGATCTGACCCTTCTCAACGCTGAGCGAGACGCCGAAGAGGATGTGACTCAAACCATAATACGCGTGGATCCCATCCACTTCGAGCATCAGTTCCCTCCTTCGACAAGGGTGCCGCCCAAGTAAGCTTCCTGAACTTGCTCGTTCTGCCTCACCTCTTCCGGCTCGCCCTGGATGATCGTCTGCCCGTGCTGCATGACCATGATGCTCTGGGCGACCGAGAACACAATGTCCATGTCGTGCTCACAGAACAAAATGGTCAAGCCGGCCGCCTGGGACAGGTGCTTGATGAGATCCAACGTCACGGCGGTTTCTTCGGGCGACATTCCAGCGGTTGGCTCGTCGAGAATCAGCAGTTTGGGCCGGCTGCCGAGCGCGATGGCCATCTCCAGAATGCGCTGGTCGCCGTGCGACAGCGTGCCGGCAACGCGGCGCGCTTTACTCAGCAGTCCGGTGCTGGCCAGAATGCCGTTCGTTTCTTCGACGGCCAGGTTTCGCGCGGGGCGAAACAGATTCGCGCTCCGGCGCTGCTGCGACAGCACCGAGACCTGCACGTTCTCGAAAACGGTGAGCCGATGAAAGATGTTGGCGATTTGAAACGACCGCGCGATGCCACGCCGGCAAATCTCGTGGGGGGGCAGTCCGCAGATGTCTTGGCCTTGAAAAATCATCTTGCCGCGGTCCGGCTTGTGGATGCCCGTAATCAAATTAAACAACGTCGTTTTGCCCGCGCCGTTGGGACCGATAACGGCGACAACGGCGCCCTCTTCGACGACCAGGCTCGCCCGATTCACCGCCTTGAAACCGTCAAAGGACTTCTCTGCCGCCTCAACCCGCAACATCTACCCGCCGTCTCCCTTCTTCGATGGGTCGCGGTTCAAGTCGCTCGAGCAAGAATCCCATCACACCTTCCGGCAGGAAGAAAATCAACAGGATCAGAATGACGCCGAGGACCAACGTCCAGTAGTCGGTGTAAATGCTGACAAACGTTCGCAGCGAGACGACAACCGCCGCGCCCACGATCGGTCCGGTAAACGTAAACCATCCGCCAAGCAGACACATAACAAGAATCTCGAGCGATAAGACCCAGAACAGTAAATCCGGGAAGACAGAACGCTCCAGTCCGACGAACAAGACGCCGGCGACACCGGCAAATAATGCGGCAAGTCCAATGGCCATGAGCTGATGGCGTCGGACGTCGATGCCGACGGCTTCGCAACGCTGGGGATTATCGCGGATCGCTTGAAGCGTGCAGCCAAAAGGCGATTTCACGATGAGATACATCACGGCGAGGCAGACGATCAAGATGACGAGCGTGAAGTAGTACACCCCATTGGAAGTCCGGAGAAGCGCCGGAACCGGGACATCGTGGATACCGTTATCGCCCCCGGTAATCGAGTACGCCCGCGAGACGATAATCCAAATGAGCGAACCGAGGGAGATTTGGAGCATTCCAAAGTATAACTTGGTCAGCCGGACACAAAACCAGCCGATGAGCAGCCCACTGGCCGCCGCGAGGAGCGGTCCCGCGCTAAAACCAACCCAGGCCGGGAGCGAAGTCCTGGTGAGAATCAGCGCGGCGGTGTAGGCGCCGACGCCGTAAAACACGCCGTGATGAAACTGATAAATGCCGCCGTAGCCAAGAACCAGATTGAGACTGATCGCCAGCAGGGCGGTGACGAAAATCAAGGGCAAGATATAGACCCAGAAGGCGGGTACGACGAGCGGCGCGAAAATGAGAGCGGCCGAAACCGCCGCAATCGGCAAGCGCCAGCGCGACCCGACAATTCCCTCGATCATGAAGCATCCTCACCACACCGATTTCAGTAACCCGGTCGGTCGCAGGAGCAGGACGATGACCACCGCCGCGTAGGGAAACACGACGGCGTACTGCGGCAGAATCAAGATCCCCACGGACTGCCCCACCCCAAAAACGAGCGCGCCGATCATCGCGCCCCAGATATTTCCCAGTCCACCGATCGTGACAATCAAGAACGTCTCGATGATGACGGTGCGATCCATCCCCAGGGTAACGCTGAGTGTCGGCGCGACGAGCGCGCCGCCCAATCCGGCCAGGTAGCTGCCGATGACGAACGACGCGGCGAAGACCCAGGAGACGTTGATGCCCAGCACGCCGACCATGTCGCGATCCACCGCCGCGGCGCGTGATATTTTACCGATTTTGGTTTTGGTCGCGAAGAGCCACAAGCCAACCGCGACGAGTGGACCAGCGGCGAGCAGGAACAGGTTGTAGCGTGGGATCGCGAAATCGAACAGCGCGAGCGAGCCTTTCAGGATTTCCGGCGGCACCACCGAGCGGTAATCGGCGCCCCACGCGAGTTTTACCACATCGTTCAGGACAAGACCAATCGCGAAGGTGAACAGAATCAACATCAGGTGTTCGCGCTGGTAGAGATGGCACAGCAGACCACGCTCGACGATCAAGCCGACGAGGGCCACGACGAGAGGGGCCACCAGGAGCGCGAGCCAGAAGCCGGCCGGGTTCTGGCCGAGCGCCGTCGCGATGGTGTAGGCGGAAAACGCGCCGATCATGTACAGCGAGCCGTGCGCAACGTTGGGCACGCGCAGGACGCCCAGCACGAAGCTCAACCCAGCCGAAACGATGAAAAGGATCATCGTTCGACTGAGACCGATCAGCAACTGGCTGCTCAACGCGTCGAGATTCAACGCAAACCCCTGCCGCCTGAACTCTTCACTGCCCGCGTGCTTTCTTGATGTCGTCGCAGGAGGGCATGACGTCTTTTCCGGCTACCGCGACGATGTCGGTGGCAATCGGAAAGTCGTACTGGGAGGTTTTCTTCGTCACGCCGAAGTACATCGGCAGGACGGCTTGATTATCGCAGGCGCGCATTTCCACTTCGCCGATCGGGGATTTGATTTTCAAGCCCCCCAGCGCATCGATGAACTTCTCCTTATCGAGCGCTCCGGCTTTCTTGAACGCCTCGGCGATGAAATTCGCGGTGTTGTAGGCGTGGAAGGTGGGAAATCCCGGTGGCGAGCCGTAGGCATCCTGGAACGCTTTGACAAACGCTTTGTTGTCCGGGGTGTCTGGGTAGTAGAAGAGGTAATCCATGGTGCCCATCACGCCTTCGGACACGTCCGCGCCGAGCGGCTTGAGCACAGAGTAATCGATAGCGGTGTGAATCCAAATCGGGGTCTTATCCGACATTCCAGTGGACTTGGCCGCTTTCAAAACATTGGTCATCCCCGCGCCGCCGGTCGCAAAAATGACCGCGTCCGGTTTGGCGGATGTGATTTGGGTGAGGAAGGGGACGAGGTCGGGTTCGCCGGTTTTCCACCAGGTCTGCCCCAACAATTGGACGTCTGGCTTGAGCTGCTTGAGATTGTTCCACGCCGAGTCGGCAATGGCGTGACCGTACTCGTAGTCCTCGCCGGCGATCCAGTACTTGGCATACGGTTTTTTCGCGAGGCCCTGGGCGCCGGCCTTGCCCGCCATGGCGGTGTTCTCGCTGGTGGAGAAAACGTAGCGATGCCCGCTCGCGCCGGTGATTTTTTCACTCTTGGCCGTCCACACGATGAAGGGAACTTTTTGTTCTTTGGCGTAGGCGGAGATGGCGAGCGACGCGGCGCTGTTGATGGTGCCCACCAGAACATCCACTTTTTCCTGCAGCACCAGTTCCTTGGCCATACTCAGCGCGACATCTGGTGCGAACTTCTCGTCGCGCTTGGCATACTCAATCTTGCCACCCAGCACGCCGGTCTTGTTGATTTCCTTGAGGGCGAGCTCGAAACCGTGCAATGCGTCGTTGCCGAACGCGGCAGGCGGACCGCTGTAGGTGTCAATGATTCCGACTTTTACGTTCCGACCGAGTGAGCCAGCGGCGGGAGTGGAAACTGCCGGTTGGGAAGGAGCAGTGGTCGGGGCCGGCGCGGTTGTAGGGGCGGCGGGCGCGCAAGCCCCCAACAAAAACCCGACAATCAGGGCGAGCGCGCCCAAAGCCAACAGCTTGCCTTTCATCTAAATCCCTCCTTGGATAATGAAGCCGCGCCTTCGCGCGATGCTGTTCGTCGCGGGGCGACTTCCAACGTCACGACGTTCTTTCCACTGAATAGGCGAGTGCTCACGGGAAAGTTGTGGGCGCACATCACCTCCTTGTCCACGGTCGGTCGCATTGTTGGGGCGATTATAATTGGCTTGCTGCGCAGAGTCAAGTTATTCAAAAAGAAAGCGGGGGACAAGCCCCCGCGCTAAAGCATGGTTGTTGGGTTACGTTGGAGTCGGTGCCGAGTTAGGCTTTGGCCTTTTTCCTCTGCTCCTCCAGGCCCTTGAGGATTTTCTCGGGCGTCACCGGAAGCTCTTTGATGCGCACGCCGATGGCGTCGTAGATGGCGTTGGCGATGGCCGGACAGGTCGGAATCTGCGTGCCCTCGGCGGCCTCCTTCGCTCCGAATGGTCCGTTGGGATCGTAGGTCTCGACTAGCATCGAGTTGACCTTGCCGGGGATGTCCAGCGCGCACGGAAGCTTGTAGTCCAGGAAGCTGGGGTTCATCAGGACCCCGTCTACCCAATTGAGGTCCTCCTGCAGGGCGTGGCCGGCGCCACCGATCACCG
>JAMDCE010000511.1:6655-10743 GCA_023489135.1 Chloroflexota bacterium | reverse complement strand
GCCTTCAACCCCTCTATTTTCATTCCTTGTTCAGAAATAGCCGTATCTCCTTCCTCTCGATGTGCTTAGCCCTGAAATTATCCCTATCTATTATCCAACCGGTCCGACCCTCTCCTCCACCTCGCCGTTTTCAGAGCCGAGGCATCCTCGGCCTATTAACCAAATCGAGCTGGTCGTTCCCTCTCCTTCGCAGGCCCTGGACATTTCGCCGTTTCCTCTGACATAGCCAAACCCAGGGTGCATGCCCGCCACAATGATGGCCGCTTCCTTGCTGTAGATGACTGGACCCCACACCCCCACGTCAAGAACCCACGTGAAGGGCAACTCTGCGCAGTAGAGAGTGTTGGCAATCTGCTCTTCCAACCAACGAAGCGAAACCAATTTGCGGCTCCCGGCTATCTTCTTGATCAGCTCCTCCGAGGAGTTTCGTGGTGACTCGCCCGTGAACTCCACCCGAAGAGAACACGGTGAGCGAAGGACCTGACCTCGGAAGAGGCGATATATGAGGAATCTCAACAGCTTCACGGTTCTTGTCCTGCGGTCGGCTCCTAAGAGCTGGCTGAAACGCCCGTACCAATCTTCAAAGGTCGGGTATGAATGCCACACTCGCCACCACACTTGCTCGTGCCTAGCCAACGTCCTGCGCGCTCGTTCTGGTCGTTGGTAATGCGCGTGCAGGGGGCGCATCCCAACGACCGAAATCCCACGGCGTACAATGGGTTTACTGGCACGCTGTAAATGGCCAGGTATTGCCATACTTCACGCTCGTGCCAGAGGAGGATGGGGTTAAGCTTAATGAGACCCTTGTCCCGCTCCTCAACCTCACGAAAATCGACCCGCGTACGCCCCTCAGTACAACGCAGCCCGGTCACCCAACAGGCCACACCCATTTCCTCCATGGCCCGTCGCGTGGGCTCGACCTTAAGAATCTCACAGCAGCGGTCTGGGTCAGTTCGGTAGAGCTCGTCGGGTATCGGCTCGTCACTGCGGAAGACCTGAAGTTCGGGATAGCGAGCGACCTCCTCGTGCATGAACGTCACGGTTTCGGCTGGCTTGAAACGCGTGGTGACGATAAACCCGCAAACATCCGGACTGACGCGCTTGGCAAGGTGCCACACGGCCACCGAATCCTTTCCCAGACTGTTGGCGACAACCAGGCGGTCACCGTACTCTTGGTATGCCTCCCGAATCAGCCCAAGGGAGCGATCCACCTTCTGGGCGAAATTGAGGCCATCCACAAGCGCCGCGAGGTTTTTCGAGGTTAAGGTTGTCAGCATGTTGCACGTCCTCCTCAAGCTTGATATTTCGACGGTTCGACGCGGCCGAACCTTGAACGATTCCACGCTCTTTCGTGTACGTAAAAGGAACCTATTTTCACGAGGGTATCCAGAAGGCCCACGGCAGTGGCAAGACTAGCCTGGCCAGTTACCATCCAAGCTACGCTGACGGTGATTGCCAACCCGACTACTCGCCAAGTTATGGCTTTGGCGATACTTCTGCGATGCGACTCCAACTATGCCACACCTCCTCACGTACTGAATATCGGCTATTGTCGGTCAGTCAATCTAGGGGGAAAGCTCAGTTACTTTATCAAGTTAGTCAGCATTATATCACGGATAGATTCCTTGTCAAGTCCCCTTCTCTATAATTTCTGGCGTTTAGCCACAAAGAGAGCAATCAATCTTTGTGTTCCACTTGCTCTTGCTTAAATGGATCACTGGTTATTTTCCGAAAGGGGTGCTACGGGGGTATGGGAACTTTGAGGATACGCTGTGATGGAATCGGTCCGTTGGCTCCTTGACCTGGTATACCGCCTTTAGTAGAATACCGCTGGAAACAGTAATAGGCTCTAGGTGCCCCACAAGGGGAGAATAGGAAAGCCGGTGTAAGTCCGGCGCGGGCCCGCCACTGTAAGTGGGGAGCGACCTCGCAAGTTAAGCCACTGCCGCAAGGCGGGAAGGCGCGGGGAAGCAGTGATCCACAAGCCAGGAGACCTGCCTAGGTTCTCTTGACCACGCTCGAGGCTAGGCGTAGGGTCTAGAATAATAGAGTCTTACCCTGAAGCCCCTCGGCTAGCTGTGATGCTGGTCGGGGGGCTTCCTTGTTTCCATCCCACGACCCTGGACCGGAGGCAATCGGCTGATATGGGCTAGCCCCCCGACGGGTCTAGTTGGATAGACTCCAACAGTATTACCATTAGATGAAGGAGGCGAGACTATGACCGTGAAGAATAGCCAAACAGTGGACCAGACCAAGAGCCTTGCAGATAGCAAGAGCTTATTGGAGGGTCCGAGGCGGGAGCTAATTGTTTACCGACTGCGATGTGCGCAGACGGCGAATGGTCTCTCTCACTACTACATGTACGGCGATGTCGATCCGGAGGATACTCTTTTATAGGCTCTAAACACGGGGGAGGAGATTCCCTCCCCCGTAACAAACAAAAGAAGGGATCTCACCATGAATTGGACCTCTTCCACACGTCGCTCGCTAGAAACCTACAGATTAGACGATCGCTGGGATATCCTCCTTGATCCCGACCGAGTGTTCTGGGCACTTACGGCTCGGGACAGCGGGGAGGTGAAAGCCGAGGCTGCGGCCCTCCACTCTCGCTTCGGAGAAGAAGTGGGAACCCGCTTTAAGGAGTTCCGATTTGGGACCCACGTGACCGCCCTCTACGTAAACCCCAGTGATGCCTGCCATGCCGACTGCCGCTATTGCTACATCCCTCCAGAGATCCGGCGCAATGGATCGCAGATGAACAGAGAACAACTCGCAGCCGTTCTCGACAAGGCCATTGATTACTTCTCTCGCCAGAACCTTTCTGGCCGCAAGCCTGTGATCATCTTCCACGGTAGTGAGCCGCTGGTGGCCAAGGATCTTGTCTTCTGGGCCATCCGAGAATACAGCCACACCTTTGCGTTTGGCCTCCAGACAGACGGGGTTCTGCTTGATGAGCAGGATATCACTTTTCTGAGAGAGAAGCGTGTCAGCGTAGGAATCTCACTCGACTCACCTGACCCGAAAGTTCATTCCTACCTTCGCCGCGCGCCAGGAGGAGAAAGGGCCTTTGAGCGCACAGTAAAGGCCATCGAAGCGTTCGACGGGTACCCAGGGCTCAACGTGGTGACGACGATCACCCGATACAACGTTCATAACCTAGCGGATCTCGTCACTTTCTTGCATGAACGCAAGGTTGCAGTGGCGATGATGAACCCCGTGCGAGCGACTCAGCCCTACGCCAAAGCCTTCCAGCCCGATTGCGACACCCTCTTGACTGAGTTCACCCGTGCAGTGCGGCGCGCGTTAGATTTGTCGGAGCGATCCGGGCGGCAGATCTTGATCGGCGACTTCTCAAATCTGGTGCTGGCTATAATAGCTCCTGAAGGGCGGCGCCTGATGTGCGATATCACGCCCTGCGGGGGCGGGCGATGTTTTTTCACCGTGACGGCAAGCGGGGAGATGGTTCCCTGCGGCGAGTTTCAAGGATTGGCAGGCTTCTCGGGCGGGAACATATTCAAGGACAGTATCGAGGATGCGGTTGGCTCCAAACCTTTCCAGCAAGTGCGGGACCGCATCGTGGAGCGTATACAGGAATGTGAGAACTGCGCCATTCGCCATATCTGCGGCGCTCCCTGCCCTGCCGAGATACAGGCGCTTAGGGGGCAGATGTTAGGGATCTCACCTTACTGTGATTTCTATAAGGAAATAATCAAGCTGGCTTTTCAACTCATACTGGAAGGGAGGGTCCCTCACCTGGTTCGAGAGACGTCTCTGGATGGCCTGCAGGTCGACTACTGCGTGGCACGTTGAGCAGTTTTCGTAAGTAAGGTGAGGAAAGAAAGGTGCCATAGGAGCCTGAGAAAGACATGGGATCTTCTGGAAAACCATGCCGAGAAGAGCTGACGGCTAGTCGGATCTGCCTTGACTTTTGAGGCAAAAGGAATATACTTTTGGAGCCCCTATTTTTGATTACCTACGTTGGAGGCATGTGAGTTGGTATTCCCATACACCTTCAAGGTGAACGAGCGCACGCACTTGGAGATCGGCGGTTGCGATACAATTGAGCTAGCCAAAACGTATGGTACGCC
>JAMDCE010000511.1:0-6645 GCA_023489135.1 Chloroflexota bacterium | reverse complement strand
CCGCAGCAAATGCCGCGAATATGTGCGTCGTTTTCAGGAGGCGTATCCCAACACCCAAATCCTCTACGCCAGCAAGGCCTACATCGGTTTGGCTTTGGCCTCCATCCTGAAGGAAGAGGGGCTGGGACTAGATGCGGTCTCCGAGGGCGAGTTGCACGTTGCCGCGGCGGCCGGTTTTCCTTTAGACAAAGTCTATTTCCACGGCAACAATAAGTCGCCGGCCGAACTGGCGCGAGCTCTCGACCTGGGAGTAGGGCGGGTAGTAGTGGACAACTTCCAGGAACTGGAAACGCTGGATCAGGCGGCTCGAAAGACCGGGCGGCGTGCCCGTGTTCTGCTGCGGATTTCGCCAGGGGTCGACACTCACACCCACGAGTATCGCAAGACCGGGATTCTCGATTCCAAGTTTGGCTTTGCCCTGGAGACTGGCGACGCCGAGAAAGCAGTGGCGGCGGCGATGCGGGCCGAAGGGCTCACCCTCAAAGGCCTGCACGCTCACGTGGGCTCGCAGATCTTTGAGACCGAACCGTTTGTGGATACGATCGAGATTCTGCTTTCCTTTGCCCGCCAGATGGGTACCTCAGTTCGCAACCTGGTGGCGATATTGAACCTTACGTGGAGGCGATCTGCAAGGCCGTGAAAACGTGGGCCGCTAAGATGGGCTTGCCTTTGCCCCGGCTGACGGTAGAACCAGGCCGATCTATTATCGCCCAGGCCGGCGTGGCCCTTTACACTGTCGGCGCGATTAAGGACATCCCCGGGGTGAGACGGTACGTCTCAGTTGATGGCGGGATGGCCGACAATATTCGTCCGGCGCTTTATGGCTCCAAATACGAGGCGGTGGTGGCCAATAAGATGGAGGAGCGTGCTGCCGAGATGGTCACTATAGCTGGCAAGTTCTGCGAGTCCGGCGACGTTTTGATCAAAGATATCGCCTTACCAGGTGTTGTTCCTGGGGACATCATCGCCATTCCGGTCTCCGGAGCCTACTCGATTCCAATGGCCAGCAATTACAATATGGCTCTTCGACCGCCCATCGTGCTGGTGAGGGATGGAGGGGCTCGCCTGATCCGCCGTCGCGAGACCTATGACGATCTGCTGAAGTGCGATATAGAGTAGAATTGCCTCTAGAACCGGGACCTACATGGACTGGCGTAAGTTTTCGTCTTTCTTCCAAGTCAAACGCCCGGAATCCCTCGACATGGAGATCGCGGAGTTCGAGGATGATTTCTCCTGGGGTGATGTGCCGCGCGATGGCGTAAAAAGGCGAGGATTCATCTCCGAGGTCATCGATAAGCTCAGCAGCAGAGTGACGGAGGTTCGGGAGAGAGCCGCGGAGGTGCTAGGGGATGTTGGCGGCGAGGAGTCCGTGGAGCCTCTGGTCAGCGCCCTCAAGGATGCGAGCTTGGTGGTGCGCTGGAAAGCCGCGCACGCCTTGAAGCGTGTCGCCGAACGGGGAGAGGCCGCGGCTCTGGGCCTGTCTTTTGAGGATGGCGACACTTTCAAAGGATGGAAATTGGCCCTGTTGAACCGCCTTCTCCAGAGTCGCGGAAGCGAGAATCCGACGAAGCGGTATGAGGTCGCCACCGATTTGGGCCGAATTGGGGATCCTCGGGCCATCGGCCCACTTGTGGAATTGCTCAGCGACCCCGACCCCTCCGTTCGCTGGGCCGCCGCCGATTCTCTGGGAATGATTTGGCGTGAGCAAACTGCCGACCTTATCTTGCCGCTGATGGATAACGAAAACCCGAATATTCGAGCCAGCGCGGTAGATGCTCTAGGTAAGATCGGCGGCGATCGGGCCTTCGACGCTCTGCTTGACATGCTTCGCGACGCTGATTCTCACGTCAGGCAGTGTGCCGTGGAGGCCCTTGGTCGAATCGAAAGCGAGGTTCCCATAACGGCTCTTGTAGCCTCGCTGGGCGACGAGGAGGCGATGGTCCGGCGTGGGGCGGCCGAGGCCCTTGGCAACATCGGCGACCGAGACGCCACGGCCCCGTTGATAAAGGCTTGCTACGATCCAAGCATGGTCGTCCGGCACAGCGCTATTTGCGCTCTGGGTAAGATAGGCGATGTACAGGCTACCAATTCTCTTCTATATGCTCTCAAAGATACCGACGAGGGAACTCGCTGGTACGCCATTCAAGCTCTGGGGCGGATGGGTACGGCCGAAGTCATCGCCGATCTCCGCACTTTGAGCAAAGACCGGACTCTGGTTTTAGGGCGCAGCATCGCCGAAATGGTCCACGAGGCCGTGGCCGAGATCGAGAGGCGAGAGAAATCGCGTCCCGCGATCAAAGGTCACGACGGGTAGACGGGGTCAAATTGGCTTGACGGAAACGCCGAATTGCTATATACTATGTAGCGTGATGATCCTGTAGAATATGTGGTGCGAGAGGCAGGCCAATGCGCAAACTGCCGAATCTGGCTACAACCACATATGGTGATTTTGGCGCCGGCACCTAGCTAGCATTAGCTGCAGTGCCGTTTTTATTTGTCCAGCTTTTTTCGACAGAATAGAGACGTAGCGGGAACAAGGAGGAAAGCATGAATTCAAGCCTCATTGGAAAGATCCAGAAGGCCAAGCGCTACGAACAGGAACCTGAGCGTGTCAGTCTTACGTCCTTGAGAGCGGATTTTAGAGGCGAACACGACACATACCACCTCTCCCTGGATGGAGAAGAGTGGCATTGCACCTGCACTTTCTTCAAAGGTTGGAGTACGTGCAGTCACGTGATGGCGATGCAGCGGATTCTCGCGCCGATGCTTTCTTCTGTGGAGCCGTCATCTGTCCACGGGGCTGAGGAAGTGAAGCCACTGCAGAAGGTGTACTAGTCTTACTCATCGGTTTGTTGAGGTGCTGCTCACCCGGCAGCACCTTCTTCATTTGTTGGTGCCCCGATTGACTTTTCATTTCTTCGCTAGTATAATGCGGCCGGCCACCGGAAACTCATATTTCTCGAAGTGACTGTTTCGGTTTTGACCCAATCGCGGAGTCCCAAGCCGCTGTGATCGTCACAAATTCGCCGGAGCTTCTCGGGCGCTCGAAGCAGGAGGCAGCGGTGGTCACTCTCCTCTTTGGCCCGCTGGGCCGATTTGCCACGAAGCACAGGTTTGGCGTCGATGGCCTCAGGGGCGGTCTTGCCGCGGCTAAAGTCCACAGTTTTCCCTCCCTGGCCGAAGATTCCCGGACGGGAGATGTCGTTCCCCTCTCCGATGGCGGTGACGCCGCCACCTACCAGCGAATGCTGTCTGACGACCTCACGCGCGCCCATCCCGTTGAGACGGCGGTCCCCAATATTTCCTGCCACAGGCGATTCACCAGGCCAGGTCTGTTCGCGGCTCTCGTTGGAGGCAGGCCAGGGTCTGGCGAGAGGGCTCAGCCAGTGTCCCGCCCGCGGCGAATTCTCATCATATAACTCACCCTGACCGTGGATGAACGCAATTTGACGGAGAAATATCAGAGTGGCAGGCAGAGATTTGGTGAAATGGGAAACTGGAAAAGGCAAGTCAACGCGAGACATCGGGGTCGGATTGAGCGTCCTGATTTTAGACGATGAGCCCAATATCCTTGTTACTACCGAGCGGCTTTTGTCCAAGAAAGGATTTAAGGTCCAGACTTGCCAGAGGCCGTCCCTGGCCGTCGATATTCTGAGGCGTCAGCGTTTCAGCATTCTGCTGGTAGACGTAGTTATGCCCGAAATGGATGGATTTCAAGTAGCGGAAGCGGCAATGCAGCTCGACCCCAAGCTAACCATCGTACTTACCACTGGGCAAGCCACCCTCGACCGGGCCGTCAAAGCCACTCGATCGGGCCTGCACGGCTTCCTCTTGAAGCCTTATTCGGCCGACGAGCTGATCAAGGCTCTTCAGGAGGCGTTGGAGCGGAATGGGGCTATTCAAGAACATTTCGAGCTTGAAGCACTGAAACCTTTGATCGAGACTAGCACCTCTATCCTTTCCGAGGTTGACCCGGAGATACTTTCCGAGCGCATCGTCCGGGTTGCCTGGCGAGAGACGCAGGCCGATAGAGTCTGTCTGATGTTGGTGGACGAGAACGGTCGAGGCTTAACGGTCCAATCGTGCGTGGGCCCACTTGACCAGTTTGCCCGAACCGTTCTTGCGCCCCTGGAAAACCGGATCGCCAAACGGGTTCTGGAGACCAACAAGCCTTTCGTTTGGACTAGCGGGACCGCCGATGATACGGCTGCGGATGAGATCGTAGGAGAGGAAGATATCGCCGCCGTTCTCTGCCTACCGCTAGAAGCAAAGGAAAGAACAATAGGAGTTCTCAGCCTGGCTAAATTCGGCGGTGCCGCGCCGTTCACGCGGAGCCAAATGGAGCTGGGTTTCATCCTTGGCGGTCAGGCGGCGGTAGCCATCGAGAAGGCCAGGCTTTATGATGAGCTCAGGTCAGAGAAGGCGCGGGCTGAGGCGCTGATGGTTCAGGCGACCATGGCGCAGGAGGAGGAGCGCCGGCGGGTCTCCTCGGAAGTCCACGACACCGTCGCTCAGTGGCTCGTGGCCGCCCAGTCGCACGTCGAAATCTGTAGAGCCTGCATCGAGGAAGCCGACTTGGAGGATGCTTTCAATGAACTCGACCAGCTTCAAGGGACGCTACGCCAGAGCGCCCATGAGTTGAGACGTATCCTGATGGACTTGCGTCCCGTCGATCTTCAGGTGGGATTGGCTGTGGCTTTGAAGCATCTGGCCGGCAAGTTCGAGGATGATACCGGAATTGCCGCCCACTACCACCTTTCGGGGACTTACCTCCGGTTACCAGAAGAGAAGGAGACGCTCATCTACCGGATCGTGCAGGAGGCCCTGAACAATGTGCGAAAGCATGCTGCGGCCTCTGAGGTTAAGATCTATGCGGAGTTCAATGCGCAGGTGACACGCGTGGAGATAGCAGACGACGGAATAGGGTTCTCGTGCGCCCAAGAGTCCCCCCGGAGCCGCGAGAAAGGACATTTGGGTCTTTCCGTGATGCGGCAACGCGCCGAAATGCTGAGGGGCGATCTTTCAGTCTCCAGCGAACTGGGAGTCGGAACCAGAGTGAGCCTGCTAGTTCCCAGTTCAATTCGTCAAAGGAGGCTCGGTGGCGGTAGCGCGGACGGGACATTCCGGAATAGTTGAAATAAAGGGTGGCGAATGGCTTCAATTCGAGTGTTCCTGGTAGACGATCACGAGGTGGTTCGAGAAGGATTCCGGCGAATGCTGGAATTCTCCGAAGATGTGACGGTGGTTGGCGACGCCGCCAATGGGGAGGAGGCTATCCCGCAGGTGGAGGAGCTTCAGCCTGACGTTGTTCTGATGGACATTAAGATGCCCCGAATGGATGGAATCGAAACCACTCGCCAGCTCAAAGCCAGATTCCCTGACATTAACATAATCGTTCTTACTTTCTTCGAAGACGAATACCTGGTTCGGGCAATCGAAGCAGGAGCAGTTGGCTATTTGCTCAAAGATGTCTCCAAAGCGGACCTCCTTCAGGCCGTTCGGAAGGTTGTGGCGGGCCAGTCCCTGGTGGATCCAGTGCTAAGCCGAAAGCTATTCTCTCGCATTGCCGCGCTGGCCGGGGCCAGTGGGCGACCAGTGAAGGACCTGTCTCCCAGAGAGATCCAACTGCTGCGGGCCATTGCCCGCGGGTTGACGAACCTCGAGATAGCCGATGATTTGAACCTCAGCGAGAGCAGCGTAAAGCGTGGGGTCCGCGCCATCTTTGCGAAGCTCAAGGTCCGCGATCGCTCTCAGGCTGTGGCCGAAGCCTCACGGCGACATCTTATCTGACCCTTTGCTGACCCCGCTCCTCTTCCATACATCGGGCCATTTCTTCTTTCAGTTCTTCGTTCAAACGCTGGGGACCAAGCGAACGGATCATTGAAGCTAGGTCGGGAGCTCCTCATGGGCTGTCCTGACCCTGAAGCCACCAGTACCGGACCATGCTCCCTGAACTTCCGGTACCATTGGCTCTACCCAGCCCGGCGCCGGAATCGATAGTATTATTGAAACCATGCCGCAACAATAGCGAAGCCGCACTGGGAGGAGATGCCGTCGGATCGTCCATCCCGAGTGAATGATCTGATGAGAACCTCGTGCACGAGTTAACGGATTCAGAGCTCGCGGATGGTATGTTTTTCGAAGAGGAGGCAAAGGGGCCGTGAGATTGTTCAATGATTTGACCTTGCGCTGGAAGCTTCTGGTCACTTTTGGTGTGGTCCTGGCTATTCTGGGTGGGGCCGGCGCTTGGACCACGGCGCAGTTGCGCCAGCAGGATGCCAGTTGGGAGGCCTTGCTTGACGGCGAATCCGAGGGGGCGCAGCTTGCCCAGGAAATGCGTGTCGATCTTCTGCTCCAAGTTCAGGCCCTGAAGAACACCTGGCTGCGGGGCAGCGACCCTAAAGCGTTCCAACAGTATACCGGTGAGTTCGACGCCAATGCGAACAAGTTGCGCGAAGCTCGCTCGCAAATGGCTAGCCTGAGCTCCAGCCTTACCAGCGATGAAAGCGCCCTTCTCCAGAAGTTCGATACTGGCTGGGCAGCCTATCTCGAGGCCTGGCCTCGCGCCCTGGAGGCCCACGGTGGTGCTGGCGGAGGCCAGGTAAAGGAAGCTGATGCGGTGATGAAATGGGAGGACAGCGATGC
>JAMDCE010000310.1 GCA_023489135.1 Chloroflexota bacterium | reverse complement strand
TGCACCTGTGCACTACGTGCTACCAACTCAGCAAAGTAAGCACAAGCGCGTGAGAAGACTGTCGGCCGCAAGGTCGCGCAGGGCAAACTTTGGCAAGTACTAGGATCGACGTGGAGGGAGTTTCTTACC
The DNA here is from genome assembly GCA_023489135.1 of Chloroflexota bacterium. Next base: position 10,630 of record JAMDCE010000310.1, on the reverse strand, counting down.
TGGCAGCTCGGCCAGGAGAGACTCCCCAAACTGAATTGTCGAGGTCGACCAATTTTTGCACCTGTGCACTACGTGCTACCAACGGAAAGCGGTGAAAGTTTCTCTATGGAATCTGTCAAACGATTCTCAGAGGCGCACATGTTAACGGCTGTTTTCACTCACCTGTGAGATTCGATCTAGATCTTCACGATACGCCTGCGGATGGCGTAGTAGAGGGCCAGCCCAGCTAAGAAAGCCACGCCCATGTTGACGATGGCGATGCCGGCCGTGACTAGCATCACGTAAATGTCTTCCTTCCTGTTGCCGATGTCGCGGACGATGGAGGACAGCTCAAGTCCCGTAAAGAAGAGGATTACACCCAGGACGGCAGTTGGAATCAATCCAAGTATCAGCGCCACAGAGTCGGACAGGAAAAGGCCCGTGAATGTGACTATGAGACCCAAAATGACCAGTGCTCCGCCTGTGCGAGCTCCGAATCGGACGTGTCCAGCCATGCCACCGGCCCCGTGGCAGAGGGGCACACCGCCAATGGCTGCCGCGACCACATTCATAAAGCCGTGGTCCAGAGCGACAGTCTTTACCTTCAACGGTCGGTCGGGAAACAACTTGTTGTTCTCGGCGGTGATGCCCAGGATCGCGTTGCCCAGAGTCAAAGGCGCCTGGGGCAGCCCGAGGATGAGTGTGCCCGTCACTAGGTCGTTCCAGTTCAGCCTGCCCAGCGTGAACTCCGGAAGCCGCAGGTGAGGCGAGACCGTCGAGAGTTGCCCAAGGAGCGCCGTGTCCTGTACCAATGAGTAGCCAATCCCCAGAGCCAGCAGTAGAAGCATTGCCGGGATGCACTCGTTTGTGAGGAACACAAAGGTAAGCACGACGGCGACCACCGCTAGGATTGGCTGTTCCTTAGCCAGACCAAGACCTTCGACGATGAACGAAATACCCAGACCGAGCATAATACCGCGCATCACCGGCTTGGCCGTGATCTTCTCCAGCCAGGTGATAGCTCCGGTGAGCGCCATAATGGCCCAGAAGCCGGCGGTGAATAGGCCTGATCCCCAGATCATCCCTGGCGTCACCAACTCAGGATGGGCGATTGCCGCCCCGCCGATGGCCTTCATCGGTTGGACAGATACCGGCGTCTTAAAGTAGAGCCCGACGAAGATCTTGAAAAGGCCGAAGCTCAACAAGATTCCCAACGGGTCCATCCTGTTCACCGTGATGTAGGCCACCACGAACGGGATGAAGGTCCCAAGATCGCCGAAGGCGCCCGCGAACTCAGAACGATCATAGCGGTTGCCGCCAAAGACTAAGTGCCGGGCAAAACAGTGTATTCGGTCGATGCGGCTAGCGGTGGATGTCGATGCTGGGTCGAGTCGCTGAGTGTTTTCTAACATCATCGCACTCTCTGAATATCATTGGTGGGGCGGAAATGCGTATGGCAGAAGTCTGCATAACGGGGACAAAAAGAAAGCCTATCCGAAGGCTTCCTTGAACCTTCTGTCAATCAGCTCAGCCAGGCCATCGGTGAACTGGTGGTAACGACTAAGCAGATCATGCGCCGACTCCGTGAGCTCGCTGCTCCCACCCTCGGCGCCTCCAGAGTGTGTAATGATAAGGCGAATTCCGAGTCGTTCTTCGGATTCTTTGATCTTCTGCCATGCCGAGCGGTAAGGAACCCCCAAGTCATCCGCTGCTTTGGCAAGGGATCCTGTGCGCTCAATAGCCTCCAAAAGCGCCACACGCCAATCGCTCAGCACAGTGTCCCCATTCCTCTCGATCCAGATTTTAGAACGAGGCTCTAGCCACGCTGGGTCATTCGGTGAATTTAGGCAGACCTTCGACTTGTGGTCGCTGAGTAGGTCCTTAGCGATATCGTTCACATAGCTCCTACGGTTTATCATTATCTGGCGTTATGCAGAACATATCATAACCGGCTGTTGAAGTCAATAGGTAGCTAGCCGTGTGACCGTTTGTAGAGTCGCGGAGCAAAGGTCTGCGAAGTTGTTCACTGCAAATCTCTACAGCGTCCACTCGCCTAGTAGCCGGTTCTCTTTGCCGCCAATTACCTTTAGTTGATTGCCAAAGCGATAGATCCTTACCCTATTGCGCTCCCACCCCTTGGGCAGTTGGTAAAAACTCTTGCCCACCTGGATCTTCCCATCAAGCCGCACCTTCCTGGTCTCTTCCTTGGCGAAAGTCTGCCATAAGGTCTCTTTGGCGATCTTCATCCCTGGGCGATACCGGCTTATCGGTGGATTGAAGTTCAGTGCACTATGTTGCCACTGCTCGTTGTACCATCGCTGCCACAGGGCAAAACGCTCATTCAGATCTTCAAGGCTCGTCACTCTGTCCCGAACCTCATCGAGAAAATCCTCTTTGACGAACCGATTGAACCGCTCTTCCTTCCCCTTGGTCTGGGGATGATAGGGTGCGGCAAAGGTCACTGTCACTCCTAACGCCTCCCATCCTGACTGGTAACGCGTCTTTGTGCCTGATGCTCGCGCCTGGTCGTCCACCACCTGAAACTGTGGCCCATTGTCCGAGAGTATCTCCACTGGCAAACCGTGCTGCACCACCGCATTCAGCCCGACTTGCAGAACGTTGTCCTCAGTCTTGTCGAAAAAGAATCTCCCTCCTACACAATAACGAGAGTAGTCATCCAGGTAGAAGACCCCGTGGACGATGCCGATGGCTGTCCTCTCGTCCTCGACCAGATCCACCTGGCGTAATGCATTGGGTTCAGTCCGTTCGAAGAATTGCGGGATGTTCCTCAACGGCTTGATCGGGGCTCCCCCTTTTTAAGCGTGGCCCAAACCGTGCCCCGATGTACCTTTAGTCCGCTTTCTTCCTTATACAGCCTGGCCACTTTCGCAGCTGATCGCTTCGGGTTCTCCTCCTTCAAGGCCATCAGCCGGTCGCGCACTTCTGGAGTAACCGTTCGTGGTTCGGCTTTACCACGAGGGCGCGTGTGTAGATTCTCCGTGCCACCCTCTTCATAGCGACGTAGCCACAGGTAAACCGTATCCCGGTTTACATCCATCTCCCGTGCTGCTTCTGAGGGACCATAGTGCAGAGCTAGGTTAACCAAACGCATCTTTTCAGCAAATGTTAATCGCCGCCGTCTTCGTTCATCTACAGATCGAGTAATCGCCTGTGCCTCTTCTAGCCTAAACAGGATGTTGTCCATATTAAGGATACGACATACCTGCTGATCATTGCACGGCGACTCTACATAGCCGTGTGACCGTTCACGAAGTGGTGAAATGAATGGGGAATGGGGTATCATTTCCAGATTTGGTGGATGTGGAGGTGGCCATAGTGCGTTTGCGATTGCGGATTCCCAAAGTAGAGCCAGATGTATACCCAATTCCTGAGAAGTGTCCATACGAGGGCTGTAATGGTCGGCGCTTCAAGTCCCATCAAGAAGACGTTCCCAAAGCCCTTCGTGATACCAAGCACTCGCAGGTGAAAGCTCAGCGTGCTCGCTGCCTTAAATGCAACCGTACCTTCCGCATCTATCCCAAGGGCGTTAGTAGAGATCAACAGTCGGATACACTCAAGGGACTGTCTGTGTTGCTTTATATTCTAGGCTTGAGCTACGGGGGGGTATCTGACCTGGTGAGGGCTCTAGGATGGACGCTAGGCAAAACCACAGTCTACATGAATGTCCAAGAGGCCGGAGCCAATGCCCAAAAGATGCGCAAGGATTGGCTGAAATCCGGGCGTAGGGTGGTCCCGGTGCTCGGAGTTGACTTGACTAAGGTCAGATGTGCGGGTAAGTCCATTGTAGTGGCTGTGGCAGTCGACGATGTGACCGGGGCAGAACTGTCGGTGGAAATCCTCGATGGCGAAGATGCCAAGACTATCAAGAAGTGGCTGAGGAAGCTGGCCAAGGCGGTGGGGGCTCAGGTGTTGGTGAGTGATGATGCCGATGCCTTCAAGACCGTCGCGGATGAATTGGGGGTTGAGCATCAGATATGTCGCGCGCACGTGATGCGGCACGTGATGGGTACCATTGAGGAGTTAGTTAAGATGGTCCGGGAGGAACCAGGAGAGATACCTGAAGGGCTGAGTGTGGAGGGTCTGCTGGGGGACCTGGAACGAGTAGAACACGTCGTAGCGGAGCATCCTTCCGATGGAGAGCAGCAGTTGGAAGAAATGCATCGGCGTTACCAAGTTGCAGTTTCGCCAAGAGGCAAAGGCAAAGCCGACGTATGGTATCGGATGCGGATATGGACTCTGGACTTGTGGAATCTATGGGGCCGATTGACCCTGTTTCGCCATTGGGAGGGACCGAACGGGGAGCGGATGGATGGCACCAGCAACAGTGTGGAACGTGCGATAGGATGGGGCGTCAAGGAGCGCTACCGGACTATGCGCGCATACAAGCGCCGCAAGTCGGTGAAGAACGTGAGCAGCCTCATAGGCTGGTTAACCGATCAGCCAGAGGACTACGATTTCGGCGAAGTCATCAACTACTAGGAGCGCAGAGACTTCAAGGGGAAAGCCTGCCCCTCTGTATCACCTACCAATTTCGGAACGGTCACCTAGCCGTCTAGCCGTCAAGCGACAAAAGGCTTTGGAACCATTTCGTCATAACCGAAGTCGGCCGCGCGTTGTTGGTTACTGGCCATTGCTTCCGTTTTCTAGGTCAACCAGGTCTTCGGAATGAAGCGGCATAAACCATTTCTGCGCTATGAACGTCGGAATAACAGCACTGGCTATCACCACACCGATCAGGAGGGAATACTGGTCTTGATCTATCAACCCAGAAGTCAGGCCGAATACGCTGGCAATGGTGCCGAAGGTTAGGCCCGTGGACATCAGCAGTGTAACGTAGGTGCTGCCATCAGGAATGTATCTCTTCGCCAGGAAGAAGACCCCTACAAACTTGGCAACGATCTTAATGAAGAACAAGACCAGGAAGAGCCCGAGTCCGGCCAAAATTAGCGGAAGCGAAATCTTCAAGCCCCCAACGATGAAGAATATTGGCGTGATGACCGCGTAGGCAACGGTCCTCAACCTGTTCCTGACCATTTTAGTGCTGGACGTTTCCCTGAAATGCTTCGACATCAACAACCCTAAGAGGAAGGCTGGCAAGACGGCGTGCCCATCGCCCAAGTTCGCGAAGTACATGAATACCAGCAGCAGCAAGAAGATATACTTGATCTCCGGTTCGATTACCTTGTTCCTCAGAACGGGGTTATCGAACACGAAGTGGGAAAACTTCGTCGCGACCACAATCACGGCCACAGAAACCACAACAAAGATTGCCGTATAAAGCGTGGGCCTAATAAACAGCACACTTAAGGCCAACGCCGTGCCCATGTCTGTGACGAAGGTGGCTGCCATAGTTATCTTGCCGATCTGCGTTTGCGATAGATTGGTTTCCACCAGCACTGAATAGACTACGGCCAGCGAGGTTGTCGACAGCGCGGTGCCCGCTATCAGCGCAGCCGAATAATCCCACGCGACTACGTAGTAGGTGAATAAGAAGACCGCCACAAAGGGCAACAAGAACGAGAGTGAGCCAATCAGCAAGCTTTCCTTCAACTTCTCCTTCATCAATACTGTGTCAATTTCCGTCCCTGCTAGGAATGTAAGCAGGACCCCACCGAAGCCGGCAAGATACAACATCCAGTCTTCTGGTTTGACACCAAGGTTGCCCGCCACCGCGCCCACAGCAATTTCGACTATCGCGACCGACAGGCCAACCCTTAGGGAAATCAGACTTGCAAGAAGTACAAGGAAGCCAACAACTAGGGGGGTTATGTCAGGATTCATAAGCTAAATCTCCTTCCAACCTTTTCAGTAGTAAGTTGGTAGGAGTTATCAGCCTCTTGGGGGCAATTGAAGGTGAACTCCATCACCTGTGCATGCGAGTTCTCCTTCAACGAGGGACGAAGAACACGCAGGCATTGGCCAAAGTGCATACGCCTGCCAGGCCGTCGCAGATTATAACAGCTTTTGAAGAAGATTGGTAGACTTTCTAGTTGGGAGACAGGCCTTTTGTCTTGACCTTGGCTGGGTCATCGGCCGTTACCAGCGGTCGACAAATTGAGGCGTCAGTTGTGTAAACTGGCAGCAAATCCGTTACAAAATCACGATCAACCAGCGATCTACTTGTCCCGCCTCTGACCTGATCGCTTGCCAGACAAGTACTGGACAAGCACCCATCACACGCTGAATAGTCTTGGATTCAGCGACCTCACACCAGATAACCAAATGGTGACCTACTTCAAATCCCTCTGGATAACTCTCGACTGCGGAGGAACAGGCTTCACCTTTCTTGGCTTACCCTTGTCACTTCGCTGCTTCCGCAGCCTATCCACCTGTATGTTGATTCGGTCTACCAAGGAGAATACGATCGATTGCTTCAGAATCGATCGTCGCGCAGCTAGATGGAATTATGGTCTGTCATGCTAAGATCGGAGTGGCCCAGCTTCTGCTTCACGAACAATTCAGGGGCACCACCCTCAATCTCAAGCGTGGGCACAAGGCTATTTCGTTTCAGTACAAAAGCGCCAAAAAATGTGCCTGTTTTGCAGCTTACTTTACAGCCTGCCGCACAGCCCTAAGTTGCGGTGGGACTGGCTTGACCTTTCTTCGTTTTCCCTTGTCGCTGCGCTCTTTGCGCGGCATATCCACTTTGAAGTTAATCTCATCGACCAAGGAAAACACATTTGCTTGCTTGAGAATCGACCGCCTTGCTGCCAGATGAGAGTAATAGTCAGTCATACCCAGGTCGGCATGGCCCAGCTTCTGTTTCACGAATAGCTCTGGCGTGCCTGCCTCGATCTCCAGGGTTGCGTTGGAATGCCTCAGTAGATGTGGATGCAACCTTCTGATGCCGGCCTGCTCTGATCGTTTATACAATATCTGCAAGATCCCGTTCGTTGTGAACCTTTGTCCGCTGCGATTGCGAAACAGGTAATCCGTCGGCGTATTCAAGCGGATGTCGCCGTGATCTCGGTAGCGCTCGACATACACCGTCAGAAGCTCGTGCAGCCTCGTACCCAGAGGGACAGGACGAGCTCTCCGTGACTTGGTGGTTGAGGCTTTCACGTAAACCCAGCCGGTCTTACCCTCCAAATGCACATCCTCCATCTTGAGATTGCAGAGCTCGCCGGCCCTAAGACCCAGATCGTAGAGCATCAGGATAATGCAGATATCTCTCATGCCATAGAGACCCTTGGCGTCAATGTGGTTGATCAGCTTACTGATCTCCCAAGGTTCGACTATTTCGGGATCCTCAAGAACGTCTTTAGGAACCGATAACTTGGCGAGGGCGTGATCTTTCGTATAATCGCGTTGGTAAAGCCAGTTTGCAAAGGCTCTAAGGCACCTGGCACGATTGGCGACCGTGTTAGGGGAAATGGGGATCTGCTCTTTCTTGTTGCGTTTATCGAACTGAGTCCGAAGTTCGGACAGGTACCATTCGACGGTATCCATCGTGAGGTTTACGACGCAAGGCTCGATTCCTTTTTCAACCAGGAACGCACAAAACGACTCCACACACTCCCGATACCAGGAAGCCGTTTTTTGCGAGTTATGGCCCTCCGCCGCGATGGAGCGAAGTTTTCTTTCTAGAGCGTCTGAAAGCTTCATACTGCCGTACCGTCGATACGAGTTCATTCTAACCTCCCATTTCCTGGCTGGGAATTGTTTGGCAGACAACCAGAGAAATTATTCTACGGAGGCAGAATGTCTACAAACGTTAATTCTGAGGCGTAAATGTGGATAAAATGAAAAAAGCCCGATATATCAGGCTTTTCTCATCATGGAGCGGGTGAGGAGGTTCGAACTCCCGACATTCTGCTTGGGAAGCAGACACTCTGCCAACTGAGTTACACCCGCCTACTGTGCAAAGTATAGCTCAAGGACGCGGCTTGAGTCAAGAAGCTAACGGGCTATTGTGAAGCTAACGGGCCACAGGATCAAACGGGCTACGGGCTAGTTGCCACTGGGTACGGTGTATTGCGACGATACCCAGCCGACGTGGTCCTGGTCATCCCTCACGTTGCGCCAGGTTGAGCCCTCCGCCGTGGTATCCTCACCAATTATCTTTAGCTCGGTCCCCTCTTTGAGGAGGGTGACTATTTTGGCACTCTTGCTGGGCTGCACCCGGAGATTGACCCCCTCTCCACCGGTGTTGCCAATCCGTGCTGCGCCATATACTCGCTCGGCAGCCAGGTACTGCGTCGATACCCATCCCACCTTGCCACCTTTCTCCTTGACCTGTCGCCACGTCACTCCATCGGCCGTCTGTTCGGGGCCAGCGATGGCAAGCGTGGCGCCCTCTGTGAGCGAGGCCACCGCCTTGCCGGATCGACTGGGTTGATCCCTCATCAACAGACCCTCACTCCCGGTGTTCACCACCCGAAACGAGCTAATACCCGGCGTGGAGGTGGGCCTGTCCGAGGATACGGTGCCCACCGGAACCGCCGTAGGACTGCCCAGCACAATCACGGCTACCGGGTTCTCCGGCTGCGCTTCCGATCTGCCCGAATACCACCAGCCCCCAAACGCAATCACGGCGATCAATCCTATGCTTGACGCCCCTTGTCTGGAGAGCATCCTGGACGGGAAAGAGGCCAGGAACCCACTGGCCAGGCGGGCATTCCGTCTGGCTTTGGCGCCCGTAATGCGTAAGAGAGATGAAGCCGCCCCCTCTCCAAGACGCGGGCCGTCGTTGAGCGCCGGGACGAACACCAGCCCACGGCTTCCAAGCCCAACGATAACGCCAGCCACCACCAGCAAGGCAAGAGCTCCCCATCCCCCGGTTACCTGCAACGCGAGGTAGATCGTACCGGCAAGGAACGAGACGGCCAGAACCAACACGGAAAGGGGAAGGTAGTTCCCGCCAATCCAGCGCCGGGCCCCCGGGGTAGCTAGCGTGAAAAGTATGACAAAGATGAGGGGCCCGATGCAGATCAACGAGAGGGGATTCTCGTCAACCAAACCTTGAGTTGACGAGATGACCCAGCCTACGCTGGACACCGCGTTGCTCACTGCGGAACCGGCCCAGGTGAAAACGCTAAAGAGCGCAACGAGGGACAATACGCCGGTGATGACCAGCGGGCCACGGGCAGCCTGGGTATCCCCGTCCAGATACCGTTTGACCGTGACCGTGAGGAGCGCGTAAAGAATCAGCAAGAAGGCGAGGATCACCAGGGCTGATGCAAGGCCAATTGCTTGAGTCATCGGTCTGCTCCTGCTCGTCACTCAGCCTCACGTAATGAGGCGTCAAATCACACAACTGGCTCCTAGTGACGTACTTGTAGGGGAGGGAAGGAGAAAGAAGAGAAGCGACTGAGCGCCCACCACTACCCTACCTCCAAATCAGATGCGCTTCCGCTAGCTACTATAGCATGTAGCTGTCCCAGCGTCAACCCACTTTCTTGATTTATTCTACAACCTGTCCCAGCTCGATGACCTCTATTTCGTTGTTGGTATAGATACAGAGGTCGGCCGCGATGTGCATGGCTACGCGCGCTATGTCCGACGCGGCCATATCGGTGTGATGCAGCAGCGCCAGGGCAGCGGCTTGAGCGTAGGCGCCTCCCGAGCCGATGGCTACCACGGTGTCGTCGGGCTCTATCACTTCTCCTTCGCCAGACAGCACGAGCAACTGGTTGGCATCGGCCACAATGAGCCAGGCTTGAAGCCGTCTAAGATACCGGTCAGTTCTCCACTCCTTGGTTAGCTCCACGGCTGCCTTCCTCAGGTTGCCGCTGTAGCGCTCGATCTGCACCTCGAACTTGTCGAACAGGGTCAAGGCATCGGCCACCGCGCCGGCAAAACCGGCCAGCACTTTGTTGTGGTACAGGGTACGAATCTTCTTGGCCCGATGCTTCATCACGACCTCGCCCACCGTCACCTGGCCATCGCCAGCCATCGCAACCCGGCCATCCCGCCTCACGGCAATTACTGTCGTCGCACGTATCATGCTCGTCATGCTCGGTCCAGCGCCTCCAGCACTCTTTCAAACATCAGGCCCACCGGGGCCTTTTTGCCAGTCCATAATTCGAACGAGATCGCTCCCTGGTAAACCAGCATCGACACTCCGTTAATGGTCCTCGCGCCTCTCGCCTCGGCCTCGACGATAAACCTCGTGCGGGGAGGATTGTATACCAGGTCAAAGGCCAGAACTCCAGAGGGGATGAGATCAGCCGGCAGCGGCGATCTGTCGGCAGCCGGACCGTGCTTCATTCCCACCGTGGTGGCGTTCACGATCAAGTCACACTCTGCCAGCGTTCGCTCCAAGCCCGGCCGATCGTAGTCACCGTGCGAGAGAGCGCTCTCGCCGTCCAGTTTCGCCAGATCCTCTACCATACGCTGGGCGCGCGAACGATCCCGATTGACCAAGGTGATAGCACGCGCACCGGCGCGCATCAAAGACACGCCAACCGCGCGGGCCGCGCCTCCCGCTCCCAGCACCACCGCGACCTTGTCCGCTCCGGTGTATCCAGACTCCTCCAGCGAGCGAGCGAATCCATCGGCATCGGTGTTAAATCCAAAGAGCCGGCCGTCTCGATTGACAATCGTGTTTACCGCTCCAATCTCCAGGGCCCCATCGTCGACGACGTCGAGGAATCGCTTTACCGTCTCTTTATAAGGAGTGGTAACGTTC
>JAMDCE010000623.1 GCA_023489135.1 Chloroflexota bacterium | reverse complement strand
AGGGTCGCTTGGAGAACTGCTTAGCAAGAAATATGCCAAGTGCTTGCCGTTGAGCGAGGGTAGTATTCAGAAAATTGCCCTCCTTCTTGAATCTCTCTTCTTTCCTCAAGAAGAAATGAGCTACCAGCATGGACCTGAGTAATTTTGGGGGAGCTGAGCGTTTTCGCCGGCGGCGAAAACGCTCAGCTCCCCCGTAGACTTTGGTGCCTTCGAATGGCCGGCCAGGGTTCTTCAGCCGATCTGGTCGGCGTTCCCCTCCTCGCAGTAATACCGGGCCGTGAGCTTGCTTTCGGTCCAGACAGCGCAAGTAGGGCAGAAGCAGCTCTTGTTGAAGTCCAGGTCGGCGCAGCTCGCGGTTCCCGTCGAGCAGTACATCCCGGGCACAATGTCCGGGTCCGGCGGCGGGTCCGGCGTTCCTGCGCTCACCGGCTGCATCATTTGCTGGAGCTTTGCCAGCTTATCCTTGACGCAGGAGCTTTGCGCTTGGACGGGGCAAGGAGGACACTGACACTTATTGACATTCTCCATATTGAACTCAACTCTGGCCATCGATATCTCCCTCTCTAAAGTATCATCAAACACTCCAACAGGCCAACGTCCGATCGAACTTCGAAATCAAGGCGCTTACTGCCCCCCCTTGATGCTCACGTTGAACTGGGCCACGCCGGCCCCGCCCGCTCCCAGAAGCGGACTTGGCTCTATCCGAACGAATACCTGGTATTCGCCAACGCCAGGAAACTTGACGTTGTTCCCATAAGCCATTTGAGAAACCGCACCACCAGAAGGCACCATCGGCACAAGAGGTTGGTCCTGCAGCACGGGGCGGCCCTCCCGCAGAAGATCCATGGTCATGACAAGGCTGGGAATGAGCTGCCCCTCAGTCTTATCTGTGACCTGCGCCGAGACGTGGCGTAGCATTTCCTGCGCCTGATCGGCCGGCGCGCTCTGTGAAGGGTCCAGGTTATTGGTGACTTTCAGCGCTGAGCCTCCCAGGACTACGTAGGTTCCCGATGGCCCATCCGCTTTTTGATCGCCGCCTCCCGTGGGTGTTGCCGGCGTCCGGACTGGATCGAGGATTGGCCGCGCCGGCTGCACCGTGAAAGTGACAACCACGTTGCCCATGGTCACCTCGCCGGGAGATATTCCAACATTTGGACTGCCGGTGCCAGCGGCATCAGGAGTGGTTGCGCCCGTGTTGGCGGTCTTGGTGGACCTGGCTGAGCCAGTGGTGACCGTGCCGGAAGCCGACCCAGGGGTCTTCGGCGTCCCCTGGTCTCCGGATGATCCGCCGCAGGCGGCGACCGTCAAGCCGACGACTACTAAGACGAAGCCGGCAAAGAGCAAAGGCCCTAGCTTTCTTTGATGTGTCATGTTTCCTCCTTCTCAGGTCTGTCGGTGAACTCGCCGGCGGAGTCCTGATGGCCCTACCGTAAGATTCGCCCCGGCCGAGGGCGCAAGGCCGATCGGGTTGGCAACACCCCCTTGCGCGTCCTCTAATCTTCGCTACGCCACCAGCAGCGTCTCTTCGAGCGACTCTTTGGGAGAGTGGTTGATCTTGGGCAGCCAGGGGCCGTCTAGAGGTCCGCGAACGGTTCCAACCCCTCGGGGAAAACGCAATTGGACGATCTCCCTCACATTGAGTACAAACGCTCAGATTGCCTGTTTCACCGCTCAAGTTGCGAAGAAGCAGCAACTTCTGTGCCAAGGATGTTTTCACAAGGCGAAGGCAATGTCCAGAAGATTGTGCTCTTCTGTGACTCCTCTATGCATCCATCGCGCAGAGCTGACTCTTTTTCTGGACGTGAGACGTAGACCTGGATGACCTAGGAAAGATTTGGAAAAGCGCCCAATCCTCCGGACATTAAGGGAAGGGTAGAAGTGCAACGGTGGCATGTATCCTGCGAAGGCGACTCATGAGGTCTATTTTGGCCTTGTTTCGAACGAAGAAAGGACTTGACTACTATGGAAATCGAACGAGAAACTTCTCTGAGACTCTTGCTTCAGGGCATCATAGGCGGCCTAATTGCCGGGCTAGTGTTTCTGCTCGCCGATATGGTAATAGCTTCGGCCTTGGGAATGCCTCTGCTCGCGCCTCTGACAACGATGAGCAGCATCGTTCTCGGACCGCAGGCGATGGCTCCAACCTTCCCGATGGTGACAGCGGTGATCGTCGGCCTCCTGGTGCACGGCGTTCTGTCGTCCATTTATGGCATCGTGTTCGCGTATCTGTTGGCGGTGAGCCGGCAGTTGGCGGCCAGCGTCGGCTTCGTCGTGGCTTACGGTTTCGTGTATGGCGCAGCTATCTGGGTGTTGAACTTCCTCACACGACGAAGCCGACGCTGGCCGCAGTTCACAATGGTGGATCAGCTCTGGATGGGCTTCGTGCCCCACGCCATCTTCTTTGGGCTGCCCCTGGCCGGCTATCTGCTGTCTATGAGGGAGAGCATCGTCCCCGTGCGGGAAAGATAGAGGCAAGACGCAGGACACGCAGAACAATTGCCAGCGAAGCCCATAGGCTTCGCTGGCTCTTTTCTCTCAAAGTGCTTGGTGGCGTGTTTGTCCTTGGAGTTATCGCAGCAGCCCACGAGCCCGCAGGTCCGGCTGAGGTGCAGGCGGGCCCAAGTCCGAGCGATGTTCAGGCAGTTCTCAAATCTCTGGGCGCTGGGGGTAGCATCTCGAATCTGATCCAGATGCGCGCCAGGTTTCTCGGTCGCCATATTTGGTCTGTCCTGGCAATCTCGGCCGTCAATTCGCCGGTGAATTGCAATTACTTTCCCGTAAACAACCTGCCTCGAATCAACCTTTTATCATTTCTAGAATCCGCAATGCCTTCATCAAGGAGAACGGCTCTTCCTCCATTAATATTGGGGGGAGTCGAGGGTTTTAACCGCGGCGAAGACCCTCGACTCCCCGGCACGCTGAAGTGGTAGAATAAGGTCGCTCTTTCTCTTTCGAAGGGCGCCCAGGTCTTGGTAGAGGGCTACCCTCACCCAAGGGAAGATTCATCGCAACCCCAGCCTGCGGGCGGCAAGGGCGAATGAATAGCCTGTCAGTTATTAGCCTTCTCAGCTAACCGGGGAGCAAGAAAAAAACGAGCTTTGGCGAGGCAAGTACTATGAGTGAACAGGAAGAGGCACCGCCGGTGGAGGGTTTGGGACTGGAAATCCACGCTTGCACCATAGCAAGTAGTGAGCACCCCGAAAGGAACGAAGATGCAGTTGCTTATTCTCCGGTAGAAGGCTATGCAATCGTTGCGGACGGAGTGGGCGGTGGCAGTTTTGCAGAGAAAGCTAGCGCGCTGGCAAGAGATTATCTTTCCGCGGCCCTGGGGAAGATTCCTACCGCCGGGATCCCTTCTATGGTTGGGGAAAGAATCATGGAGGAGATGATCTACGCCTCCAAAGAGATCTCGTCCCAACTACCTGAAAACGCTGGGACAACGGCAACCGTGGCTAAATTCATAGAAAGAGGAAGCGGTCAACGAATTGCCCTTATAGGTAGCGTGGGAGATTCAAGAGCGTATCTGTACAGAGGTAATGAGCTAACGCAAATTACAGTAGACGATAGATTTGATTTTTGGATGTCAGCGGATAGGAGGAAGGACCTGTCTCGAAGGTTAGACGCAATAGAAACCAGGGAGCAACTGACTGCTCTTAGCCACGAAGACAGAGTTTTTTTCGATAGCAGACATCTCATAACCCAATCCTTGGGCCGGAAGACTCCGAGCCCAAATGACTACCCGGTAGTCTTGAAAGACGGAGACAAAGTCATCCTCACCACTGACGGAATACACGACAACTTGACCTTCCAGGAAATAGAGCAGATTCTAAGAAACCCAGGTCCGGGACAGAACCTGGCCGAAGCGCTCGTCTCCAGAGCGCAAAAGAGATCTCTTCAACCAGATCATATCAGAGCGAAGCCGGATGACATGACCGCTATAGTCGTCTATGTTCAACCCCATGAAGAGGCTCAAGCGAAAGGGCACCTATTCGGGTTTCTGAAGAGGTAGAAGCCCTCGCCCTTGAGCGGATGATGGATTCCGGCAAGGGCCGCCGTGTCCTGGCCTACCGGCCCCCGAATAACGCTTCATGGCCGGCATGAGAACGCACTTGCAAAAGTGAAAAGTAACGCAGGACGGAAAGCGGCGTCCTCGCAGGGCGTCTTGCCGGCCGGAAACAGCGACGGCGATTCTCCTCCACCCCCTTCCCCACCCTCGCTCCGCCGCAGTTTGCACTGCGTCGAGGATAACCAGCGTCGGGTTGCCGCGACTCTGTGCCTGGGCCAGAACCGGGGCCAAGTCCCGAAGCGTCCAGATAGCCGGATCGACGATAATCCCTTGACGATATGTATATCACCGCGATATACTATAGATAAGAAGCAAAGGGAGGAGGGCACGGTCATGGCTAAGCCTACCGTCATCAGACTGACCGAGGAGGACCGCAGCTATCTGAGCCTGATTCAGCGTGAGACAGGAATCAGAACGATCTCTGAGGCCGTCAGATTCAGTGTGAGAGAAACGGCCAGACGCTATTCGCTACCCGCGCTGCTAGAAGCACTGGTGAAGGCGCCGGTTGGTGAGCCCCCGACGGCCGAAGAACTGGAGAGCATCCGCGAAGCGGAGGAACAGATCGCGCGAGGCGAAGGCACGCCCTGGGAAATTGTGGAGGCCCGACTCTGCAAGAAAAAGTGAGGGGAAGCAGATGCCCTGGAGGCTCATCATCACACCGAAGGCCGAGAAAGACCTGGATAACCTTCCCGACCCCGACTGTGAAGCCGTCCGCCTAGCCCTGAACCGGCTAATTATCGATCCCGCCTCCGTGGACAAGGAGAAGATGGCCGGCACCCGCGACTGCTGGCGCATCAGGGTAGGTCGCTGGCGAGTGATCATGCGTTGGGAAACGAAAACAGGCACGATGTACGCTCTCGCCGTGCTATCCCGCGACAAGGCCTACCGATAGCAGCCAACGAGAGCGAGGGCGATGGCCCTCTCTTCTTCCCTCTAGCTTCATTAGTCCAAATTCCACCGAGTACGGGCTGAACCAGCCGGACCGCTTCCGAAAGCGCTTGGCAGAGGGGAGACAAGCGTAAGGTATGTGGAACTCGTTGACGAAAGAGGAATCGCAGGGCCGGACACCGGTCGTCAAATGAAACCTGAACCAAGAACAACTGCCACCGTCTTTACCATCGGACACGCCACCCGGACTCTGGACGAATTGATCCATCTCTTGAAAGAGCATGGAGTCTCAAGAGTTGTGGATGTGCGCACCGTGCCGCGCTCCCGCCACAATCCCCAGTTCAACGGCGACACGCTGCCCGAGACGCTCAAGGCCGCGGGAATCGAATACCTTCACGCTTCCGGGCTGGGCGGTCTCCGTCATCCCCACGCCAACTCGGTTAACACCGCCTGGCGCAATGCCTCTTTCCGAGGCTTTGCCGACTATATGCAGACCCCGGAATTTGAGGAAAACCTGCAGAAAGTGATTGAAATGGCCAGCAGAGAGCGCATCGCCTTGATGTGCGCGGAGACGGTGCCATGGCGCTGTCACCGGTCTCTCATTGCCGACGCTCTATCGCTCCGCGGGATTGAGGTGGAGCATATCCTATCGGAGAAAAGCACCCGGCCCCATTCGCTCACTCCCTGGGCGAAGGTAGATGGCCTAAGCCTCACCTATCCAGCCGAATCGTTGGAAACGCAAGCTTAGCCAACTCCCGCCCTCAGGTCGTGGTATGACTCCCGCGACGTCTGCCGCCAGGGAATCGCCGGTATCGTCGAGCGGCACCTAACCCTTTGCCTATACTTCATCCCATCGCAGCTCATCGCCCCCCTTGCCATCAACCGAAACTTGGTTCAGGAAAAGCTAGCGAGCGCCGATAGATCGGCTACTGGCCGGGTGGCATAGTTCTTGCTATTCAAGGCCCCGGAGGGGGTGCCTGCTGGCAATGGGCTTCAAGAGTCGGCCCTCTCTTCTCTCGTTATCCACTCACGTTTCCTGGTTCGGTTAAGAACTCGCGACTTCTGGTGAAGGGGGTCCGGGCGAAATACCTGCCACAGACTGATGCAACGCGTATCTGACAACGCCGCAGGTCGGCAATGGAAAGGTAATGAAGCGACTCGTCCAAGCTCTCGCCGGTCTCGCCCTTAGCTTTCTGGCCGTGCTGGCCGTTCCGACTGCCCTCAAGCGGAGACTCTCCAATTCGCTTAGAGACTTCACCCTTTACGAGATCATCGCACCCGTGATTCGGTGGGTCGCGGTGGGATTGGCCGGGGTCGTAGTCATCGTGGCCGGATTTCTCATCTACTTCTTCTTTGTTGGGTTTCACGAAAAAGTCCCCGACCAGCCCATCTATTTCTGGCACTCCACCCACGCCCAGGGCAACCAAATCCCTTGTCTCTACTGCCACCAGTATGCCTCCAAATCATCCATCGCGGGAATTCCCAGCGTGGAGACCTGCATCGGCTGCCACCGCGTCGTTATTCCGCAGAATCCGGAGGTCGAGAAGGTCTTCGGGTACTGGCAACGCCAGGAGCCAATTCCCTGGGCCAGAGTCACCTATCTTCCGGATTTCGTGTACTTCACCCACGATCGTCACGTCAACAGCGGCCTCGGGTGCTTAGACTGTCACAAGCCCAACGCTTCAAACGATTTAACCGAGCCTGTCTGGTTCCAGGATCGGTTCAAGCCGGCCATGGGCTGGTGCATCGACTGCCATACCGCCCGACAGGTCAGTATCGATTGCTACACATGCCATCGCTGAGGAGGTCCCACTTGAGGCGTCGTGAGTTTCTGAAGTTGATCGGTGTCGGCGCAGCTTCCTCGGTCCTGATAGGCGAGGGAAGCGCGGAGGCGGAGGGAGACGTCCCGCTAATCCTACCCCGCTTGAAGGACCCCGAAGGCTTCGTCCCCGGAGTGGCCAACTGGTACTCCTCCATTTGCCAGCAGTGCCCGGCCGGTTGCGGTATTATCGTCCGCAACAGGGAGGGTCGAGCGAAGAAGATCGAGGGCAACCCGGCTTACCCGCTCAATGCTGGAAGACTCTGCGCCCTGGGTCAATCCGGTCTCCAGGCTCTCTACAATCCCGATCGCTTGAAGGCCCCCCTTCGCCGCTCTGGCGAAAGGGGCTCTGGGAGTTTCCAGGAGATTTCCTGGGACGAGGCCATCGACACCCTGACCAACAAGCTCAAAGACCTGCAGTCCAAGAGACGTGGCGACGGCCTGGTCTTCTTCACCGGTCCCTTGCGCGGGCACCAGGGCCTCATCGCCGATCTCTTTACTCAGTCCCAGGGCGGCCGCCACGTGTCGTTCGATTCCAACGGAATGCTGGAAGGTCGAGATGCGCTCCGAGCGGCCACCCGATTGGTCTACGGTCGGGAGGATTTACCGGTGTACGATATTGGCAACGCCAATTTCCTCCTCTCTTTTGGCGCACCGTTCCTGGAGACCTGGCTTTCGCCGGTGCAGTACGGCGTTGCCTTCGGCCAAATGCGGCAGGGTCGTTCCGAGAGACCGCGCTTTATCCACGTGGAGACGCGCCATTCTCTGACGGCCGCCAACGCCGACGAATGGATTTCCATTATTCCCGGAACCGAAGCAGCGCTGGCTCTGGGCCTAGCCAAGGTTATCACCGATGAAGGGAACCAGGCCGCCGGAGTGATTATCGGCCGCGATTCCCGGTCGGTTCTGGATAAGTTCTCGCCGGGAGAGGCGTCTCGACTTACCGGCGTGCCCACCCAAACCATAACTCGCCTGGGCAAAGAGTTTGCGGCCAAGCGTGGCCTGGCCCTGGCCGGCGGACCGGCCGC
Source organism: Chloroflexota bacterium (assembly GCA_023489135.1). Next base: position 2,973 of record JAMDCE010000623.1, on the reverse strand, counting down.
CGCCAACAGCAACGGCTTGGCGGCCCTGGTAGCGGCCAACGCCTTGAATGTCCTGGTGGGCAACGTGGGACAAAAGGGCGGTGTTCTCTGCACTCCCACTGTTCCATTGGCGGAGCTGGCCAGCCTGAATCCACGAGACACCTTCCGAGATACCGTAGCCCTGGTCGACCGGATGCGGTCGGGGAAGCCATCGTCGGTCGAGGTCTTGATGCTCCTGGATACCAACCCGGTCTATGCTCTGCCGGCGGGCGTGGGATTCTCGCAGGCCCTGGAGAAGGTACCTTTCGTCGTCAGTTTCTCCTCTTTCATGGACGAAACGACCAATCTGGCTGATCTCATTTTGCCCAGTCACACCTATTTGGAGCAGTGGGGAGATGATGTCCCCGAGCCCGGAGCCGGCCTTCCTACCCTCGGACTCCAGCAGCCGGTGGTGGAACCGATCTACAACACGCGATCGGCCATGGACGTCCTTCTGACCGTGGCCGCCCAGCTTGGCGGAGCCAGCGCCAAGGCGCTCCCCTGGGGGAATTCTATGGACTTGCTCAGGGAAACGGCCAAAGGACTGCAGCAGGCCGGCGCATCGGAAGCCGACTTTGAGCGCTTCTGGATTCATCTGCTGGCACAGGGCGGCTGGTGGGACGAACTCGCCAAGCCCGAGGGCGGGAAGGCCACCTCATTTCCGTCTCTGAGTTTTGAGGAACCAAGATTCGAGGGTGATCCCAAGGAATATCCTTTCTACCTTCACCTGTACCCATCCATCGCCTTGAGGGATGGCCGGGGCGCAAACCAGCCCTGGTTGCAGGAATTGCCGGATCCCACCACTATGATGACCTGGGGTTCCTGGGTGGAGCTGAATCCCACCACGGCCCGGCGGCTGAGCCTGGAGGAGGGAGACATTGTCAAAGTGGAGTCGACTCAGGGGGCAATCGAAGCGCCGGTGTACGTCTACCCCGCCATCCCCGAGGACCTGGTGAGCCTGCCTGTCGGCCAGGGCCACACTTCTTATGGCCGGTACGCCCAGAACCGAGGAGTCAATCCCTTGAAGATCCTGGCACCCTCCGTCCAGCCACAAACCGGCGGCCTGGCCTGGGGGACCACCAGAGTCAAAATCACCAAGACCGGTCAATCGGTCCGGTTGCCCAAACTGGAAGGAATGACCAGGGAAGTGCCGGACGCGCCCATCGTTCAGACAGAAGTACTGAGGTGACCAGAGGAGACGGCTGATGAGTTACCACTGGGGCATGGTTATCGACCTGGACCGCTGCACTGGCTGTAGCGCCTGCGTTACCGCCTGCCACGCCGAGAACAACATGACTCTTTCGACCGAAGATTATTCTTTGCGGGGCCGGCACCACAACTGGATCCGCATCGAGCGCTATTGGGAAGGTGAATACCCCAATATCCGCGCCAAATTCATGCCCATACTCTGCCAGCAGTGTGGTAACGCCCCTTGCGAGCCCGTCTGCCCGGTCTATGCCACCCACCATACGCCCGAGGGATTGAACGCGCAGGTCTATAACCGCTGCGTGGGGACACGCTTCTGCGGCAACAACTGCCCCTACGAGGTCCGTGTCTTCAACTGGCTTGATCCCGTCTTCCCCGATCCCCTCCCGCAGCAACTAAACCCGGATGTCACGGTTCGGGTAAAAGGCATCATCGAGAAGTGCACCTTCTGCATCCAGCGAATCGTGGAGGCGAAGCGGCGAGCCAGGGATGAGGGACGTGAGGTGGCCGATGGAGAGATACAACCCGCCTGCGCTCAGACTTGCCCGCCTGGAGCCATCGTTTTCGGCAACCTCGATGATCCCAACAGCGCGGTTTCGAAGCTAGCCCAGAGTCCGCGGCGCTACAGATTCCACGAGGATCTGGGCACCGAGCCGTCGGTGGTGTACCTAAAGGAGGTAATCGATGAGCGAGGCCTTTGAGCATCTGAGTATGCGACCCCAGGAGAGAGTGGAAGATGTTCTGCTTCGCCTCACCACGACGGCGCGTCCCTGGTTCTTTATTACCGTGGGAATCTCCATCCTTGTTCTCATCGCCAGCGTTGTCGCGTTCTACCAGCGGGTCGCGGCCGGACCTAGCCCCGGTTTCATCGCCATCTATCTGGCCACCCTTGTCTTCTTTGTTGGCATTAGCCAGAGCGGCCCGGCCCTAATCGCGCTGCTGAGGCTCACGGGCGGAGACTGGCGCCGCCCTTTAGTCAGGCCGGCGTATGCGACAGCCGTATTTGCTCCCGTCGCGGTCGTTATGCTTTATGGCCTGGGGCAGTTGATGCCCTGGCCGTCGGAGCGCTCCCTCTTTCGCAATCTCGGTCCTCCTTTGGTTTGGGTTTCTCTGGTGATCGTGGTCTACTACGTTGGCGCTCTGCTGCTACTCTACGTCGATATGATCCCGGATCTGGCACTGCAAGCCTGCCGAGCAGGGCGAAGCCGAAGATTCTATGAGTTGCTGTCGATAGGGTGGCAAGGCAGCGACGGTCAATGGCGCATCTTGCTGAGGACCACTTATATACTCGGGTTCGTCATGCTTATCCTCTATGTGACCACCCAGAGCATTCTGGCCGTGGAGTTTTCCCAGGCGCTGGTTCCGGCCTGGGATAGCCCTGTCTTTCTTCCCTTCACCGTGGTTGGTCTCTTCAACGCTGGCACCGGTGCGTTAGTCATAGCCATAGCGCTCCTTCGGCGAGTTCCGGGATTCCCAGACTACCTTGGTAGAGACTTGTTCCACAATCTCGGCAATCTGTTGCTGGCTACGGTGGTGGCCTGGTTCTACTTCTGGGTCGCTAATTTCATGGTGTTCTGGTATGGCAATGTCAAGACCGATGTAGCCGTTCTCCAGGCGCAGACCATAGACTTCGCCGCCCCGGTCTTCTGGTTGGCGATGGCTGGCAGCTTCTTCATCCCGTTCTTTGCTTTCCTGATTAGCCCCATCCGCAAGTCCATCGGTGGGGTTCTGGTGGTCTCGGTAAGCGTG
>JAMDCE010000510.1 GCA_023489135.1 Chloroflexota bacterium | reverse complement strand
TCGCCTGGCTGACGCTGGCAACACGGTGCTGGTAATCGAGCATAATCTGGACGTGATCAAATCGGCCGACTGGATTATCGACCTGGGGCCGGAAGGGGGTGACAGGGGTGGCGAGTTGGTGGCCGACGGTACACCCGACGAAATCGCCCGGATGACCCACTCCTTCACGGGCCAGTTCCTGCAAAGGGTTCTGAAAGCCCGCTGACCCCTTAGGACAATCGACGGTTCCTCTACGGGGACAATTTTCACCAGTGGTGATATCCCGCAGGGATATGATGAGCTTGGCTCAGAACGACGTTGAATTCCTTCTGGCAAACCCCAGACACCCTGCCACCGCTTCTTAGAAGACTCCCCGGGGCGGGAACTTCTTGCAATGCCCCTCCCATTGTGATAGACTTACGAGGTGGTGATTGTCTGGTTTTCCCCTTGGATTGCGACCCGCATCCTGGACTTCGATGACGAGACCGTCGCCAACTAACGCGAAAGGAGGTCATCGATGAGTTACGAAGAAAAGACACTCACTTGCCAGGAATGCGGGCAGTCTTTCACCTTCAGTGCTGAAGATCAAGAGTACCACGCCCAGAAGGGCTACACCAACGAGCCCAAACGTTGTCCATCCTGCCGCGAATCACGCCGCAGAGATCGGAACGATTCCGGTTATGGTGGTGGATTCCGGTCGGCCAGTCGGGAGCTTCATCCAGCAGTTTGTGCCCAGTGCGGGAAGCAGACGCAGGTTCCCTTCCAGCCCCGGGGTGACCGCCCGGTGTATTGTAGCGATTGCTACAGCCGCCAGGGTGGTGGATCCAGCTCGCGACGCTACTAGACTGATTCGGCTAGAGGAGGCGCTAGCGCTTCCTCTAGCGCTCCCTGAAGGGGTGCGCTATTTCTCAAGTTACTCTTCGCGATGGCGAGAGCGGAGAGAATCTGCTCTCACGATTCCGCACTTCGGTGACGCGTTCGGGAGTGCTGAAAGAGGCTAAGGATCGCCGGTTCTTCCGCTCCAAGGGAGAAAAAGCTCGTCTGAAGATGCAGAGAGCGGCCCGGCGAAGGCGCAGACGTCGGACCCCAGCCTAGAGGCCACGAATAGTTGCACGAGGCGAGATGGTGGCTTAGTCTAATGCCGCCGCTTTGGTGTGCGGTGGAACGTTCAAACGTTCTAACCCGTAACCCCTAGCTTGCCAGCATTTCCCGAAGCGCCGGGACCAGTTCGGTAATGGGCCGTCTGACCTGACCCATGGTGTCGCGGTCGCGGACGGTTACAGCTTCATCCTCTAGGGTCTGGAAATCCACGGTCACACAGTAGGGAGTGCCGATTTCGTCTTGACGACGATAGCGTCGCCCAATGCTCTGGGCGTCATCGTAGGTGACCATAAAATGCGGCCGCAGGCTTCTCTCGACCTCTTTGGCTACTTTCACCAAAGGCTCCTTCTTAGATAAGGGCAGAACGGCGACCTTCATAGGCGCAATGGATTTGTGGAAGCGCATCACCACTCTAGTTCCGTCCTTGTCGGGCTCCTCGTCGTAGGCGTCCACCATGAAGGCGAGTAATGATCGATCGACACCGGCCGACGGCTCGATCACGTACGGCATAATGTGCTCGCCCGTCTCCTCATCGAAATAAGAGAGATCCCGGCCACTGTGGAGGGCGTGCTGACGGAGGTCGTAATCGGACCGGTTAGCGATTCCTTCTAATTCCGACCAGCCGATGGGGAACTGGTATTCGACATCGTAGGTCGCCTTGGCGTAATGAGCCAACTCGTCGGAAGCGTGCTGTCGGAGGCGCAGGTTCTCCGCTTTGATCCCGTACTTGGTGTACCAGCCGAGCCTCGCGGCCACCCAGTGCTTGTGCCACTCCTCGTCTGTACCCGGGCGCACGAAGTACTCTATTTCCATTTGCTCGAACTCACGGGTCCGGAAGATGAAGTTGCCGGGCGTAATCTCGTTGCGGAAGGCCTTGCCGATCTGAGCAATACCGAAGGGCAGCTTCTTGCGCGAGGTCGTTAGAACGTTGGTGAAGTTTACAAAGATGCCCTGGGCGGTTTCCGGTCTCAGGTAGGCTATCGCCGCTTCTTCTTCCACCGGGCCCACGAACGTCTTGAACATCAGATTGAACTGGCGCGGCTCAGTTAGAGGGCCGCCGCAGGCGGGGCAAACGCCCTCTGTTATCTCGTCGGCGCGGAAGCGCTGCCGGCATTTGAGGCAATCCACCAGAGGATCGCTAAAGCTGGACACGTGTCCCGAGGCTACCCAGACTTTCGGGTGCATCAAAATGGCGCTGTCAAGGCCAACCATATCGTCGCGCTCCTGGACGACGCTGCGCCACCAGGCCTCTTTGATATTTCTTTTCAATTCTACGCCCAGGGGGCCGTAGTCCCAGGTGCTCCCGAAGCCGCCATAGATCTCACCGCTGGGGTAGACAAAGCCTCGGCGCTTGCTAAGAGACACAATGGTGTCCATACTAACTTGCTTTCCCTGCATGCAGTTGTCTCCATCAATTCTGTTTTGCTTGCTGAGTATTATAACCGTTCGGAAAGAGAAAACAAAAAAACCTCTCCTGCCGGTAAGGCGACGGAGAGGCTCAGGACGATCTCACGCAACCATTCTACTCTAGTTGGAAGCGACTGGTTCCTTGGCCCGGGGGTGCGACTCATCGTATACCTGATGGAGTCGCTCGTTGCTAAGATGGGTGTAGACCTGAGTCGTGGAAATGCTGGCGTGACCGAGCAGTTCCTGGACGGATCGCAGGTCGGCGCCGTTGCTCAGCATATGGGTGGCGAAGGAATGACGGAGAGTGTGGGGAGTGATGTGGCCGAGACCGGCCTTCTGAGCGTAATTCTTGAGAATCAGCCAGAATCCCTGCCTGGTCAGCCGGTCACCTCGATGATTCAAGAACAGGGCCTCTTCCGTGGACTCTTTGCAAAGCAGGCATCGGCCCCTATCCATGTAATCTCGCAAGGCGCCTACAGACTCCAGCCCAATAGGGATAATCCTCTCCTTTGAACCCTTTCCCAGGCAGCGCACGAACTCGGCGGCCAGGTCAACGTGTTTGGCATCCAGTGAGACAAGCTCTGTCACTCGCATTCCGGTAGCGTAGAGTAATTCCAGCATCGCCCGGTCCCGGAGGGCTTCCGGCCCGGTAGATCGGGCGGACTGCTCCAGCAGGTCGTCTACCTCCTTAGTGCTGATTGCCTTCGGGAGATATCGGTGGGCCCGCGGCGAGTCCAGGTTTTCCGTGGGGTCTTCTTCAATTAGTCCTTCGGCCAGCAAGAAATGAAAGAAAGACTTGATGGCGGCCGTTTTGCGGGCGAGGGTGGAACTGGCGTACTTTCTTTCCTTGAGGTGAAGGATAAAGGATATAATTTCAGTTTTTCCCGCCGATGACCATCCGTTGAGGTGATTCCTGCCTCGAAGGAAGCTGACGAACTGGGTGAGGTCATTGCGATAGGCTGCCAGGGTGTTCACAGAAAATCCCTTCTCCACCGACAGGAAGGTCAGGAAATCTTCTATGCTGTTTTGCATTCTAGTCTCCTCTCCTTGACAGGACCGTGCAGTGTTGTGTGCTGGGGCAATTCAGCGTGGGGATAACTGGACTAGACAATAAACGGGCCAGTGATCATTCTATCACAGATGTCGCCAAAACGGAACACTTTTCGGGACCAATTCGCTCGGCAAGCCCAAGAATCTTCAGCCCTAGTTGATGGAGGAGTATCTCGACAGGTCACCGTCCATTTCTGACCTCGGAAACTCGTTCCTCTCTCCTTCCTAAGGAGTCTTCGTTGGAGTATAATGGTTGGAGAATTAATCTCCCGCAGGTTACATCGACGCCGAGGGTCCTAACAGAAGTAGTAACCTGTGGGAGCTTGGTATTGTAACTTCGTCATCGCAATGGAAATCTGTCACGATGCTATCCGAATCTCTTTACCGGCGCTGGCGGTCCCGAAGATTCTCCGAGGTAGTTGGGCAGGATCACGTCACTAGGACCCTGCAAAATGCCCTCCGCAGTGGTCGCTTTGCCCACGCCTATTTGTTTTGCGGGCCGCGCGGAGTGGGCAAGACGACAATGGCCCGCCTCCTGGCGAAAACGGTGAATTGCTCTACTCCCGTGGACGGTGAGCCCTGCAACGTCTGCGAGATGTGTAGAGCCATCGACGAAGGTCGCGCCGTGGACCTTGTGGAGATCGACGCTGCCTCCAATAATAGCGTTGACGATATCAGGGATCTGCGGGAGAAGGTTCATTTCGTTCCAACTCAGGCTAAGTATAAGGTCTACATAGTCGACGAAGTGCATATGCTGAGCACCAGCGCCTTCAACGCCCTGTTGAAGACTTTGGAGGAACCTCCTCCGCACGTTATCTTCGCCCTGGCGACAACCGAGGTTCACAAGATACCGGCCACGGTTCTCTCTCGTTGCCAGCGGTTTGATTTACGGCGCATCACCCTGACGAGTGCTATTCGGCGCCTGGCTGAGATCTGCGAACAGGAAGGATTTCAGGTTGAGAGGCCAGCCCTAGAGTTGATTGGGCGCTCAGCCGGGGGCAGCCTCAGGGATGCGGAGAGCCTCCTGGACCAGTTGGCGGCTTACTCCGCGGGCGCGACAGTGACCGTGGATTTTGTGCGCGCCTTGTTAGGAATCCCATCTTCCGAGCAAATAGCGGCGTTGGTGGACTCGCTTATCTCGCGTGACGTGGCCTCCGGACTGGAGATCATCAACCAGGTGCTAGAGGACGGCACGGACGTGCGCCAGTTCAGCCGCGAACTGGTCAATTATCTCCGTGGTCTAATGCTCCTGAAAGCGGGCTCGAGCGGCGCCGGTCTCCTAGATGTCACCAAAGAAGTCAGAGAAACGATGTGCCGGCAAGCTGAGGCCCTGGCTTTGCCGCAAGTGGTCGATTTCCTCAGACTGTTTTGCCAGATCGATTACAGTCTGAGGAATAGCGCCTATGGGCAACTTCCCCTGGAACTGGCCTTCGTGGAGGCCGTGTTGCCTCGCCGAAAGACCACGGAAGAGAGAGTCATCTCATCTCCTGCTGAAAGACCACGACCTGTGCCGCAGCCTCCCATCCGCTTAGTCACTGTTTCTGGAAATCAGGGCCGAGACGACCGGCCGCAACCCGTGCCGGTAACCGAGACGCCGGAGCAACCTGTGGCACCGTCCGATTCTGTTCCGCCAGCAGAGAGAGAGGCAACCACCTTTGAGACGTCACCGGAAGGGAATCCTGACTTGGAGCGTATTAAGGTTCACTGGCCGGCAATAGTGGACGATATGCGGCCTCTCAACCGCTCCATCGAGGCCCTGCTGCGATCCTGCGAACCGGTGGCCGTGGACAACGGATTCGTGGTGCTCGGTTTCTACTACGAGTTCCACAAGAGCAAGATTGAAGATGCGAAGAATAGGGACATGGTGGAAAGAGTGATGAGCAAGGTCGTCGGTTCGTCTTGTCGCGTCAGGTGCACCATGATCGAGCGAGGGCGGAGCGCTCAAACTGAGCGGGCGGGGACTGAGAAAGCGGCCTCAGAGTCTCCCCGCGTGAGCGCGGCCAAGAACATCTTTAATGCTCGCAAAGTTGACTTGCAGTAGTAGGGAGAGCAGTGGTCGGGCGAACTACAGGCGTTCACGCATTGGTCGAAGAGCAGAAGCTCTCCTCCTCGCCGGTTGAAGTCTTCTCCAGATTTGCCGCTGATCCCCACAGTATCTTTCTGGACAGCGCAGCAGGCACTGGCCGCCTTGGCCGCTACTCTTTTATCGTGGTCGATCCCCCCGTTACCCTCCGGAGCAAGGCCGACCTGATTCAGATCTGCCGGGATGGAACGATAGAAAGTCACCACGGTGACCCTTTCGAGGCCTTGCGGCAGTTGCTTCAAGAGTTCGCGGTCGAGCCCGTTCCGGGCCTGCCGTTTCTCGGTGGCGCGGTTGGTTATTTTGCCTATGATCTTAATCATTTCGTCGAGGTCGTCCCGGGAAAGGCGGAGGACGATCTCCTCCTTCCAGAGATGTACGTCGGCCTCTACGATGTGGCGCTTGCTTTCGATCACCAATCCGGAAAGACCTACCTGGTATCGACGGGATATCCCGAGACGCGTGAAACGGAACGCCAACTCCGAACCCTTCAGCGAATGGACTGGTTAAGGAGCAGGCTCTCCGAGGATTGTCGGAGCAATGTTGCTCATCGGGAAGTCTTCGCTTTGGGCCACTTCCTTTCCGATCCGGAGGCCACTTTTACCCAGGATGGCTATGAGTGGGCGGTTGATCGGGTCAAGGAATACATTGCCAGAGGTGATGTCTACCAGGTGAACCTATCCCAGCGCTTCTCAGTGCCCTTGTCGGTATCACCGTGGGAGTTGTACCATCGCCTGCGGCGGGTCAATCCCGCGCCGTTCTCGGCCTACCTGAACTTCGAGGACATCGTCGTCGCTAGTTCCTCTCCGGAGCGCTTCCTGCGTCTAGCTGATGGTCTTATCGAAACCAGGCCAATCAAAGGGACTCGTCCTCGAGGGGAGACTCCAGGTTTGGACAGGGCTCTAGCCCAGGAGCTGCGTTCCAGCCCTAAAGATAGGGCCGAAAACGTAATGATCGTCGACCTTCTGCGGAATGACCTGGGTCGAGTCGCCGAGATCGGCTCGGTGAGCGTTCCCGAGCTGGTGTTGCTGGAGGAATTCGCCACGGTCTTTCACCTGGTTTCCACGGTGACGGGTCGTTTGCGCCCGGATTGCGACAATATCGACTTGTTGAAGGCTTGCTGGCCTGGCGGGTCCATTACCGGAGCGCCCAAAATTCGCGCTATGGAGATAATCGACGAGTTGGAACCAACCCGCCGGGGAATCTACTGCGGTTCCATCGGTTATCTGTCTTTCTCTGGCAGTATGGACACCAGCATCGTCATTCGGACCATCGTAATAAAGGATGGAGTGGCTCACTTCCAGGTCGGCGGTGGAGTAGTCATAGACTCCGACCCTAGTGCGGAGTACCGTGAGACTCTGGATAAAGCGCAAGGCCTAATACGGGCTCTGGATGGAGGTAAGCACGAACGTCCTTGGACACCCAGTTCGCGTGGCTTAACGGTGCCCTAATCCCTCTGGATGAAGCCGCGGTGCCGATAGGCGATCGAGGCTTTACACTGGGAGATGGACTCTTCGAGACGATGCGGGCGCAGAGCGGTCGAGTAACCAACCTCCAGCTTCACCTGGCCCGCCTCTTCGAGGCCGCCCATCTGATCGCTCTGGACATTCCTTTTGGTTTCGAGCGTCTCTCGGCCGCTGTGGATGAGGCTCTCCAGGCTAATGCTTTGCGGGAGGCTTATATCCGGCTTACCATTAGTCGAGGCCTGGGTGGACCGGGCGTTGGCATGGCCGGGGTCTGTTCGCCCACTGTAGCGATTGTCACCAAACGCTTTGAACCCTATCCCGCGAACCTTTACGCCACGGGGATGCGGGTGAAAACAGTCAGCATCCGGCGCAACCCCACCTCTCCAATCTCGCGGGTCAAGTCGCTCAGCTACTTGGACAACGTCCTTGCCAAAGCCGAGGCTGTGGCCGGAGGTGCGCAGGAGGCGCTGATGTTGAACACCGACGGGTACGTCGCCTGTGGCAGCGTGAGCAATGTCTTCTTTCTACGCCGCGAAAGTCTGGTCACGCCGTCTTTGCAGACGGGCATATTACCGGGCATTACCAGATCGATCATCTTGGAGCTAGCGCCTTTGCTCAACCTCGAGGTGAAAGAGAAACTTGTGTTGCCAACGGAAGTGATGGAGATGGAGGCGGCCTTTCTCACAAACACTTTGATGGGGGTCATGCCGCTGACCTGGCTCGACGGCCGATCCGTTGGGTCAGGCGAGGTCCACCCCACGGTGCGTCGGCTGGGGGAGATGTATGAGGAACTGGTCAGCCACGCCTAACATTCTCAATCCTCATCAGGCGAAATGCATGACACACCTCGAATTATTGGCACCAAGAGGCGCTGCGACCGATCGCCTCAATGGTAACGGAAGTTCGTCGTGATTTCCTTTCCACTTGGCCGGGTTGTCAATAATGTACTGGCGGATCTGGTTCAGCTCCTCTTCTCCTCTGATGATATGTTCATAATATCGGTCTTGCCAGGCAAAGGTGCTGTCGACTGACCGACGAATCCAGCGGATGGATCGCGCTTTCCAGCCCCAAATGATCTTGCCTAGGACTGGTTGGGGATTCTTCGTGAGAATCCACAACTCTGACTCTTGGAAGGCTGTCCCATCTACGCACTCGTTACGTGTTAATGCTCGGCCAGCATCCTGTTGATTTGTAGACCCTTGATTTATCAAGGGTCCAGAGACGAACTCGTCACCCTGCAGAATGAGAATCGCGCTGACGGGGTCAGGCCTAGCCATCATTTCATCTAACGTCAGGTTGGAGAACTGAAGCGGTAATTCTTTCCAACTCCGCTCGACGATGATTCCTATGCCCGTAAATTGAGGCTTCCCGTCCTGATTGATGCTCAGACAGGGTGCTCGGTGTTTGACCACGAATGTAACCAGGTATGCACCGGCTGAGGCATAATCCCAGCCTTTCAGTCGGGGAGGGCGTCTTTTCCATCTCGATTCCATACCATGGCCTCTCCTTGCGGTAGTAGTGACTTGGGCTAGCCCAGTGTAGATCCTTGATGATGATGTTTTACAAAATAATCAGGTGTTACTTGTAGAGGCAGCACCCAAAGGGTACCCGGTGTCTGCCTTGGGCGTCCTTCTCGGGAAGGACGCCTCTACAGATACCCGATCAAATAGTCAAAGTGCATCATCAAGGATCTACAGACTCCTTACACCCTCGGCTAATATTCGGGGTGTGTCATCATTCGAGATTGAGTTTACAGGGGAGTTGAGCGTTTTCGCCGCGGCGCCTCTCCTGACTTCTTTTCATGTCTAGAGAGGAATAGCCGCTCTTGGGGAGGAATGTCGTGAGGAATCTTGAGAAGAGCGCAATTTTCTGGACACTACGGGTGGAAGGCCCAGCGCCTTACTGGCACAGATTCTGCGGGGAGGGCGACAACTTCTTCAGGCAAGGGGGCGGTTATGAGAAGGATAGCGGTGCTTATTCTTGCCTTGGTGGTGGCCACCACCGGGTTTCCCCTGGCTCAATCCACTGACGCTCACGTCCCCAATCCTGACGTAACCTATTTCACCGAAACCGGTCACAACCTCGCCTTCGGTTTCAGGTTCTTCTGGAACAGCCGAGGAGGGCTGGATATCTTTGGTCTTCCCTTGACGGAGGAGATTTCCGAGGAAGGGCGCGCTGTCCAATACTTCGAGAGGGCTGTCTTCGAGTACTTTCCAGAGTTCAAGGACACGCCTTTTGAGACACAGCTCCGCCTTTTGGGCCGGCTGCTGACGGCCGGTAGGGAGAACGAGCCTCCGTTCCGTCCAATCCCCTTCTTTCCGGATAACCCTAACAATAGGTTTTTCCCTGAAGCGAGTCATTCCCTCTCTTTCGGCTTCAAGAATTTCTGGGATGCCCATGGCGGGCTCCCCATCTTCGGGTTCCCGATTTCAGAAGAGTTCGACGAACGCAATCCGGATAATGGTCAGACCTACACAGTGCAGTACTTCGAAAGGGCTCGTTTCGAGTATCACCCAGAATTCGCTGGCACTCCGTATGAAGTGGAGCTGGGCCGGCTGGGGGCGCAGTTATCTTCCCGCCTCTCCCCTACACTTCTGATTCGCACCGTCCCGATTCCCGGTCCTCGACCTCCGGCAACCTTTCCGCTAGTGGGGCCGCACCTGGGTTATGGAATGAACGTCTTTCTGCCGGGACAGGATGCCGATCGCGTTCTGGGCCTGGTGAAAAGCGCTGGCTTCGATTGGGCCAGGCAACCCATTCAATGGGCAACCATCGAGCCGGCAAAAGGACAGTTCAACTTCTCCGAAACTGATTTTGTGGTGAACAGCATGTTTCGGAACGACGTTCATTCCGTATTAGCCGTGCATAGATCGCCGGCCTGGGCGACCGCCAATGGCGGCTCTGGATTCCCTTTCAACAGCGCCGACTTCCGTGATTTTATGTTCGCCCTCGCCTCACGGTACAGGAACATGGTCGACGGCTACGAGATGTGGAATGAGGAAAACATCTTTGCCGAGACGGGCGGCATCGACGTGGGTAAGTACGTCGACCTACTCAGGGCTGGTTTTGAGGGAGTGAAAGCAGCCGATCCCTTTGCCGTGGTTATCTTCGGCGGCCTGACGCCAACGGGTGTTGTGGATCCCAACAATGCCATAGACGACGCCCTTTATTTGCAGCAGACGTACCAGTATCAGGGCGGAATTGTTAAGAACTTCTTCGATGTCCTGGGGGTGCATCCAGGAGGCAACAACAACGCTCCAGACCTTCTCTGGCCTGACATGCCTGGCTCCGATGGTTGGAGCAATCACCCCAGCTTCTATTTCCGGAGAGTGGAGAACCTTAGAGCGATTATGGAGCAGAATGGTGACACGGCAAAACAGGTATGGATCACTGAGTTCGGCTGGACGACCGCCAACGCCGCGCCGGGCTACGAATATGGGGCCCAAATCACCGACCAATTGCAGGCGCAATACCTGGTAAGAGCTTATCAGAAGGCCAAGAGCGATTACCCCTGGGTGGGCGTAATGATTATGTGGAATCTGAACTACTCAACAGTGGTGCCGCCCACGGACGAGAAGTTCCCCTGGGCGATAATCAATTCCGACTTTAGTCCGAGGCCGTCCTACATCGCGCTGAGCAACATGCCGAAGGACCCCTAGCTAGTTTTTGGTGCGAAATGTCGAGGGTAGACACGTTTTGGTGCCGGCCCTCTCCCTTACTCTTATTTATGCTTGAAAGGATCGGCCGATGCTAGCATCGAGCAGCGACAGCGCGCCTAAC
>JAMDCE010000691.1 GCA_023489135.1 Chloroflexota bacterium | reverse complement strand
ATCTTGGGCAGGTTGCTGGGGTAGGCCGGATCCTTGAACCAGGACTGGGTCCACACCCCCGGCCCGTATTCGTGCGGGCTGTAGACCAGCCTATTGGGCACGTTCAGGCGCACCGGGTCCTTGGCGCCCCCCTCCAGGTTGCCTCCCCACCAGAACCAATCGCCGTTGTAGGATTCGATACCCTCTACAAAAATAAGCCATTCCGGATTCACCGCCAGGATGGCGTTCCCCGCCTTTTCCGCCGCCAGTCGCCAGTCCGTCTTAGGATCCCCATTGCCCCAGGTGGCCTTTTCGTGAGGCTCGTTGTGGATGTCGGCGCCGATGACCGTATCATTGCCCAGATAGCGCTGGGCCAGCATCTTCCAGTCGGCAATCCAGCGATCCTCTGAATATCTGTCTGTGTACCAGAGCTTGGACTGCTCCTCCTTGTCCGGCCGGTGGCGGTCGAGGATTATCTTCAGTCCGCGCTTGCCCGCGCCGTCGATGATCTGGTCCATAACCTGAATCGAGCTCAGGCCGTGCAGATCGGGATTCTTCTTGAAGTCGATGCCCTCCGGCAGACTTCGCGCATCAAACATCTCATTCGAGAACGGCAGTCGGATCGTGTTGTAGCCCAGCGAGGCTATCTGGTCGAGCATATCCTCCCAGTTGCGCTCCCACAGGCCGTGCGGCGCGAAGGTTCCCGTTTCCATCCCAAACCAGTTCACCCCGGTGAGGCGAACCTCCCTGCCGTTGGAATCGACTATCTTGCTACCCTCGGTGTGCAGGAAATTGGGGGGACCGGGTTTTGCCTGCACCGTGCTCTTGCCCTGGCCCGTCACCGGACCCAGGATTCTCTTCCCCGGCAACGCACGGCCCATACCGGCGGCCACGACCCCTGCCAGCAACGTTATCAGAATCACAGCGCTGAGCGCACTCAAGATCAGTTTCTTACGCATTCTGTGTCAGGCTCCTCCTCCAGAGAATTGCCGCCCAAAGACCTGCAGCGATACCGCGTAGCCATCCAAGAGCACCGATTACCTCTTGTTATGTCAAGTATACGCGGTGTAACTTACCATAATGCGAGGGACGAAGTCGATAGTACCAAAGTACCATAGACCAGAAGCCATTTATTGAAGCAAATGTCCAACACCTTGACAAGCTGCTCCCTAAATAGTAAAGTAATATGGAGTCTTGATAACAATTTGGAAGCTTCCGGTTCCTGGCCACCGTCGGTCGCCGGAAGCCGAATTCCCGAAACAGCCCCTGGAAAAAGGCGGATCGATCTACTCAACAAAGCTGGGCGTGGTGGTGGGAAGATGGCTGGTGTAAAGGCCGCGGGACGGCGGATGAGGGCCCAGATCAGCACTCTGGCTGAGGCTAGCCGGGGATCGGATGCCCCTCTCCCCCCTATCTCGACGAGACGAGCGTTGATAGCGGCCGAGGGCGAAGCGGTGCTCGCTCTCTGCCGCGAGGCACTTTCCGGCACCCCCTACCACGTCGACCACTACGACGGCTCGGATGGAATCGATCTCTCATCGGCCCGGCCGGTAGATCTCATCCTCCTGGAATACCCTCTAAGAAACGGGGATACCTTCGACCTGCTGCGACGAGTCAGGGCCACCTGCCCGGATGCCGCTGCGGTGATCCTGGCTGAAGATTTTTCCGTGGATGCTCTCCTCGCTTCTGTGGAACTCCGGGTAGTCGACTGCATCCGCAAGCCGGTGACGCTTGAACGGCTTCGCCAGGCAGTGGCCAAGGCTATGCGCGTCGACGAGCGAAACCGCGACTATCAGATGCTTAAGCAGGAAATGCGGCGGGGCCTGGAGAGGCTTGACGTCCTTTACGGAATCAATCGAACCATCGGCACCTCTTTCGACATGGACGAGGTAATGAACGCCATATTGCAGTTGGAGTCCGTGGTGCCCTACGACAGCGCCGCCGTCTTCGTGCTCGACGAGCGAGAGAACGTGCTTCGTGTTCAGGCCTCGCGAAACCTGGACGCCGAGCTCCAGGCCATAACCACCTTCGAGGTCGGACGAGGAGTGGTGGGCTGGGTAGCCGCCAACGCCGAGCCTTTGAGCGTACCCGACACTTCCGTCGATTCCCACTACGAGCCCCGCGGGCCAGTGGATAACCCTAGATCGATACTGGCGGTGCCGCTACGCGCCGGGGGAAAAGTCCTCGCCGTTCTCAACCTGACCAGGTATCGCGTCAACGCCTTTACCCACGTAGAGGCCAGACTTACCGAGATGATCGCGAGCCAGGCCGCCCAGGCGCTGCGAAACGCTCAGCTCTACCAGAACGCCTGCCAGTTGCTGCAAGAAGAATCCGCCCTCTATTCGCTGGCCAACATCATCAACAACTCCAACTCGACCGAGGATATCCTCAGCGAGGCGGCACCGCTGGTGGTCGAAACCCTGCGCGCCGAGTCCTGCGTCATCTGTCTGATCGATACCGCCACCAACGGTTTGCGGGTCGCCCGTTGTATCGGCATTTCCCAGCAGCGCCTGTCTCAGCTCGCCGAGACGGTCGAGGATTGGGCCATACACCGGCAAGTGTTGTCGACACAGGAACCGGTATCCCAGATTCTTCGCCCCTCAGATCGGGCCCCGGAGTACGAATCGCTGCTGATGGGATCGTGGGACGGCTCAGTCTCGATCCTTTCGACCCCGCTGTCCATACGCCAGAGAACTATCGGCGTCATCACGCTGGCCCGTCGTGCCGTCTACGGCGCGTATTCCCACGGCGACAAAGATCTTCTAATGAACATCGCCTCCCAATTATCCGTGGCAATAGAGGAGCTGCGCCTTCGCGCCCAGGACATGATGACGCTATACGAGCTCAGCCAGTTCTCCGGCACCAGCCTGAACCTGGAAGATATGTACAAGCGAATACTGGCCAAGGTGGAGTCCCTCTTCGATTGTCAGGACCTGTGCCTGTTCATATTCGATCCAACCTTGGAGCGATTCGACCTCAAGGCCTCCCTGGGCGCGCAGGATCTCTGGGCGGCGCTCGAACAGATCCCGCTCGAAGGCATTGTTGGGAATTCCTCCCATCCAGGCCAGCCCCTGGTGTTTTCCTTGAGGTCGGAGGCGAACGAGGTGGTGCGATGGTCGCCGAGCAGCGGCGGAACGCCCATCGTGATAGCGCCGATGCTGGTGGAAGGCTCCCTGATCGGCGCCCTGGCGCTACGTTTCCGTGACGGCGATATGCCATCGGAAGACCGTCGTATCCTACTCGCTTCGCTGGCGGTGCAGGCGGCCCTGATCATCCGCAACGCCACCTTGTACGCCGCCTCGCAGGAGCTGGCCATCGCCGAGGAAAGAAACCGCATCGCCCGGGAGTTCCACGATGGCGTCACCCAGAACCTCGCCCACCTGATGCTCAAAATGCAGCTAATCACGAGGCTCCTCGACCTGGACAAAGATCGCGCCAAAGACGAGCTCGAGCGCAGCCGCGGGGTGCTGGAAGACAGCGTCAAGGAGCTGCGCCGCTGCATCTATGCCCTCAGACCGGTCCATTTGGAAGGCACCGGACTCTCCCAGGCGGTTGAGAGAATCGCGACCGAATTTGCCGAGCAAAACGAGCTCGAGCTTTTCCTGGAACTGGATCCCATCTCCAAGCTGCCTTCGCGCATTGAGGCCGCCGTGTTCCGCGTCGTTCAAGAAGCGCTCAACAACATTCGCAAGCACGCCCAGGCCAGTCGTTTCGCCATTCAGCTGAAGTTGTGCGAAGACCAGGTCCATCTGGTAATCGAAGACGACGGCGTCGGATTCGATAGCGACGGGAATGAAACCGGCAGAACAGGGCATTTCGGGGTTCCCCAGATGAAGGAAAGGGCAGGAGAGCTGGGAGGATACCTTGTTATCAAGAGCAGCCCCGGCGAGGGCACCACGATAGAGGCTTGGATTCCCATCGGCAGTCGTGGTAAACTGGGGGCTGGTCGGATAGCCTCTGGCGCACCGATTGCAGCAAATGGCAGTTGAGGGGAGGAAGCTACCATGAAGATTCGAGTATTGCTGGCCGACGATCACACGTTATTCCGCCAGGGGCTCCGCCAGCTATTGGAGATGGAACCGGACATCGAGGTTGTCGCCGAGGCCTCTGACGGCCTTGACGTTCAGACCAAGGCTCGCCAATACTCGCCCGACGTGATTCTCATGGACATCAACATGCCCGTCACCGACGGCGTGGCGGCCACCAAAAGGATCATGGAAGAGAATTCCCACGTGGGGATAATAGTGCTCACCATGTACCGCCAGGACCAGCACGTTTTCGAGGCCCTGCGAGCCGGGGCCCGGGGTTATCTCCTGAAGGATGCCCTGGCTGAGGACGTGGTCAAGGCCATCAGAACGGTCTACCAGGGGGATTCCTTGATCGATCCCAGCGTCTCGACCAAGCTCATCAAGGAGTTTCGCCGGTTATCCGACCGGGTGGAGCCCGAGGGCGAGCTGTCCGACCTGACCCAGCGCGAGATCGAGATCCTACGCCTGGTGGCCGCCGGCCTGAGCAACAAGGAAATAGGGGCGCGCCTCTTCCTCGCCGAAAAGACGGTCAAGAATTACCTGACCCTGATCTTCCAGAAGCTGCAGATCGGCGACCGCGTGCAAGCGGCGGTCTTCGCCATCCAGCAAGGCCTGATCGAGAACCCTCGCCAGTCCTCCAAAGAGCTTCCGTAATTGACTGGACTTCCGAGATCGCCGGCTAGGCGAGGACGTTATTGACCACAAAGAGCGCGAAGGGCGCCAAGAAAGAAAGATCTTCGCGCTCTTTGCGGTGAAAATCGTGGCTCCCGAAGTCACAACCCAACCCAAGCTACCCCGCTCAGGACTCACCAAGGACATGTGTCCCGCTTCATCAAGGACCAGAGACCCTTTGATAAACCCTCAAATTAGCCGATAGTAAATATGCCAACAGTATTTCAGTTACCTTGGCAAGAGTTGTCATATCTTACTGAAAACGCACTTTAGCTTTAGAGGTGAGAGGATTGGAACAACGGATCGAGAACACCCTGCTCAGCTTGCGCAAAACAGCCAATCTATTGGATGTTCACCCCAACACCCTACGCAACTGGACCAACCGTGGCTTGCTGCCTTGCTACACGCTTAACTCGAGAGGAGACCGCCGGTTCAGGCGCGAGGATATCGAGGAATTCCTGGCCCGGCACCGTCGATTCGAAGCCCAGGAGGGCGAGAACCTGGCCGGTTAATCTGCCACAGTAAGGGGACTTATATGCTCGTATCCGGTGAGAGCATGTGCCGCCGACCCCCACTTTTACGACCCTGCGGCACGTTTTCCTTGCATTACCGAGCTCGATGTGGTTTAATGCTCGCGTAGTTGCCGTTAACCCCTGCTCTATCGCCCCTCATTTCTGACCGGAGGCAATGGCATGTCACCGTCTGGCAGAAAACCCGTCCCACCGTACATGGCAGTCGGCTTGTCAACCGTCGTTTACGGCATAGGCCAGCGCTCCCACATCCAACAGAACCTTGCGACCATCGAGGATGGCATCCACGCCGCGATGTCCGTCATCAGCATCAATATGCCGGTGAAAATCATCGCCCTGGCCGAGGGGGCACTCACCGGCTTCACCGACGAGTCGTTCGACATGCCCCACTCTGTAGCCGCTCGGGAGCTTTTCGTCGACATTCCCGGGGAAGAGACCGAGTACCTCGGCCGCCTGGCGCGCCATTACCAAACCTACATCATCGCGCAGTGCAAGGCCCGCTGGCCCGAGGTCATCCAGGACCGCTTTTTCAACACCATGTTCATCCTCAGCCCGGAAGGCGAGGTAGTTCACAAGGCGGCCAAGAACATGCTCTGGTGCCGAGAGCATTCCTGCACTCCACACGACGTTTACGACCGCTGGATCGAGGTGTTCGGGGACGGTCTGGAAGCGTTCTACCCCGTTCTCCACACCGAAGATATCGGGAACATCGGCACCATTTGTTGCAGCGATGGGGAGTATCCGGAGGCCGTGAGGGCGCTGGCCTTCAACGGCGCCGAGGTGGTCTATCGGCCGAGCGAGGCGGTTCCTATGACGGCCAACAGCTACCCCGGCGGAGGAGGGTGGATGATCCAGAACCGAGGCCACGCCCAATTCAACTCGGTCTATATGATATGCCCGAACGTAGGCCCCGTGTTCCTACATCCCCGCATGAAGCACCCCTTCGACCTCGGCGGTGGGAACTCTCACATAGTGGACTACTACGGCAACATCATCTCGTATAGCGCCTCCGGGTACAACACCTTCGTGGCGGCTGTCATCGACGTCGAGGCCCTGCGGCAATTCCGGGTGGTGAACCTCAACAGCAACTGGCTGAAAGACCTGCGCACGGAGATTTTCCGCAAGATGTACGACAAGCCCATCCACCCCAAGAATCTCTGGCTGCACCACGAGCCGCTCCCCCACGCCGAGGTCGACGAGATCTACCGCGCGAACATACGCAAGCTGATCGAGCGTGGCACTTACACGGCCCCCGGGAACGACTTCCCCGGGGCGCGCTATTACCCCGGCGCGCTCAACCCCGAAGATGAGAAGTGGGAGAACGCCAGGACGCTCTGGGATGGCTGGCCGGAGGAGTGATGTCCAGGATCGCCCAGGGAGCAAAGCACATCGTAGAACATTGCAGGGCGGTCAAGGCCGGCGAAGAGGTCTTGATCATTATCGACGATGGGGCGCGTCCCCTGACAGTGGCCCAAACTTTCTTCGAGGCGATAGCGGCCTTGGGGGCCGAACCGGTGCTGGGGTGATGACCCCGCGGGAGATCGCCGGCCACGAGCCACCCAGATCACTTGCCGCGGCGATGCAGAGCGCGGACGTGATCCTTCAGGTCACCGAGTGGTATGGAATCGGCCACACCGGCGCGCGCAAACGACGTGCAACATCCCCTGCATAAAGGCTAGGTCCGTGCCGGGCCTGATAGGGACCCAGCGGGAGGCTTTGGCCGCTTCCGGCTAGCAACGCGGGTCGACCGTGATGATCTTGGCCCCGCGCTCGAGGGCGTCGAGATAGCTCCTGGTGCCGCTGGAGGCCGCCGCTATGTTAGGACCCTGGGAGCGCCCGAGGTTGATGACGTACTCGCACCGACCCACGTCGACCACGGAATCGGGGTGCTGGCCCTGGGTATAGGCGGTGCCGAAGTGATAGGCGCAGGCCGATCCGCGGGAGGGTATATCGTTGGGGGTCTGAAAGGCGTTCATAAAGGGCCTCAGTCCCGAATGATAAGCCCCGGCCTGGCCGAATCCGCTGATGACCACGAGCTTGCGGGGATTTCCCTGGCGCACCCGTTTCAACCGGTCGGCCACCGTCTGCAAGGCTTCATCCCAGGAGATCCCCACGAAGCCCGGATCCTGATCCAGGCCCTTCTTCGGATTGGTGCGTTTCACAGGGGCCTTGACGCGCCAGGGGTTGTACAGGTTCATGATGGCCGAATTCCCTCTGGGGCAGAGGGTCCCGCGATGGTTCGGCGCTCGCGGATCCCCCTCGACCTTCACGACCACGCCGTCGACCATGTGCACCCGCGTCACGCAGTCGCCCTGCATGCTCATGTTGCACACGCCCGGGTACCAGCCGTCCTTGGTCGAATGGTGAGGGGCAGTGGAGGCGCTCTCAGGCGGCGCGGAACGCGAGGCGCCGAACAGCTTGCCGGCGAAAGCGGCCAATGCGCCGGCCGGGCCGGAGGACTTCAGCGCATCATCCCCATTGGAAGATGGCATGTCTCACTACCTTCCCCCCGGCTGTCGGAGGCCCAATTTCTCTTCTTCCTCGTATTCCTCGTATCGCGCCAGCCTTTCCTTTTCCGCTGCCGCGTACACATCTCGGTACTCCTGTGAACAGAAGCGTTTGCCGAAGAGCTTCTAATCGGAATCGCTCGTCAGTGCGTTACAAATGGGACAGTATGTTTCTTTCTTTATGGTTCCCAAGTTTCTTACTTGCGGTAGGCATCGACGATGTCTTCTATTTGGTCCTCGGTGATTCCCTTCTCTTTGGCCTTTATGATGGCGTAGACCTGGAGCCTTCTCCCTTCCCGTGCTGCAAAGTAGCGCCGCAGGGCCTCCCGCAACAACTCGCTCTTGGTGCGGCCTTCCTCGGCCATGGCCTCTTCCACCTGCGCGTGCATCTCTGGCGGCAAGGAGATGGTTATGGTTTTAGTTGTCCTGCCCACGGACATGAACCTTTCTTACCTGGTGTTACTCTGCCTTAAGTACATATTAACGAGGAATGGGGTCAAGCCGAGACGTCAACGATCTCGCATCAGCCAAAACGAATTGACAGAGCCCTCCACCAACTCTATAATGCCGGTAGGCACTAGCCCGAGCGCCACGTCTTTCGACTTGCCGGCGGAAGACGAAGCGATCGGTCGAAAAGGAGGACTATGAAGCAACTTGCGCCAACGCCAACAGAAAAGCGAGCCGTACTCCTCGGCAACGAAGCCATGGCGCGCGCAGCCCTTGAAGCCGGCTGCGCCTTCGCCGCGGCCTATCCAGGAACGCCGTCCAGCGAAATCCTGGCTGCCGTGGCCGAACTGAAGAACGAGCTGGGGCTGGGCATCCACGTGGAATGGTCGACCAACGAGAAGGTAGCCTTCGAGGTGGCCTACTTCGCCGCCGTGTCGGGTCTGCGCTCGATGTGCTCTATGAAGCAGGTGGGGGTAAACGTGGCCACCGACCCGTGCGCCAGCGCGGCCTTTGCCGGCGTCAAGGGGGGATTCGTCATTCTTGCTTGCGATGACCCCGGACTGCACAGCTCCCAGACCGAGCAGGATTCCCGCCTTTTTGGCCAGTACGTCAAGCTTCCCGTGTTCGATCCCGCCGATCCGGCCGACGCCCAGGCGATGATTCGGGCGGCTTTCGACCTCTCGGAGGAGTTCGAGCTTCCGGTGATCGTTCGCCCCACGACCCGAGTATGCCACGCCCGCCAGGACGTGCCCCTGCGCGAGGTCCCCGCGGCGAACGTCCACGGATCCTTTACTCGGAATCCGAATCGCTGGGCACCCCTCCCCGGTCCGCGCCGGCGACAGCTGGTCGAATTGAACGAAAAGATGAAACAGATTCAGGCCCGCTTTGAAGAGGGTCCCTTCAATGCCACCTATGGTTCCCCCACCGGACGCCTGGGCATCATAGCTTCCGGCGCCTGCGCCGGAAGGGTGCTCGACATCCTGGACGAGGTGGGACCACAGCACAGCCACGGGATCGGCGTGCTTAAAGTTGGCACTCCCAACCCGCTGCCCTGGCGGCGTCTCTACCGCTTCCTGGAGGGATTCGAGAGAATCCTGATGCTGGAGGAGCTGAATCCCACCATAGAGATGCAGCTGCGCTCCTGGCTCCAGCCCCACGGGGGCCCACCGATTCTCGGCCAGATGACCGGCCACGTGCCCATGTCCGGCGAGTACGACCTCGATTTCATTTACCGCTGCATCTCCAAAGTTATGCAGGAAATAGGTGGTCGGTGGCCAGCGCCTGAGGAGCCGGAAACCGCCGGCGTCCGACCCCGCGGCCTTAGCCTCTGCGCCGGATGCGGTCATCGGGGGGCTTTTTTCGCCATGCGCCGTGCCTTCCCCAAAGCCTTCTATCCTTGCGACATCGGATGCTACACCCTCGGCCTCAATCAGGGTGCCGCCGATACCTGCCTCTGTATGGGAGGCTCGGTAAGCGCCGCCGCCGGATTGTACTGGTCCCACCGGCACGAGCCCAACTGGCCGCCCATCGTGGCCACCATCGGGGATTCCACGTTCATGCACTCCGGCATTCCGCCACTGATAAACGCGGTTACCACCGGGGCGCGCTTCGTGCTGGTGATCCTGGACAATGGCACCACTGCCATGACGGGGAATCAGCCCACGGCGGCCACGGGGGTGCTGGCCGATGGCCGGCCGGGCGTGGCGGTGCCGATTCGAGGGCTGGTGGAAGCCACCGGCATCGAGTTCGTGCGCGAAGTAGACGCCTACGACATCCCCGAGCTAGTCCGGGCCATCCGCGAAGCCGATGCACACACGAGGTCGCCCGAGGGCCGGGCAGCCGTAGTTATCGCACGACGCCCGTGCGTGATGATAGCTCCGGTCGAGCCCAGGGTGGTGGTAGAAATTACCGATCGCTGCAACGGCTGCGGCTATTGTGAGATTATGCTGGCTTGCCCTGCTCTGGTGGTCGACCGGGAGGGCAAGAGCGCATCCATCGATCGATCACTGTGCGCCGATTGCGGCGTGTGTATTCAAGGTTGCCCCAGGGGAGCCATCAAATGCAAGGGATGAATTCGCAACAGCCCGATAGCTCGCTTCGCCTTCAAATCATCCTGGCCGGCATCGGGGGCCAGGGAGTGGTGCTTGCCTCCCGAGTGCTCTCGGAAATGGCCATTGTGCGCGGCCTGCCGATCCTCTCGGCCGAGAACCACGGCATGGCCAAGAGGGGCGGGTCGGTAGTAACCACCATGAAGATCGGCGACTTCAAAAGCCCCATGATTCGACTGGGGGGCGCCGATCTGCTGCTCGGCCTCACTCACGACGAGGCCCTGAGAAACCTACCCTACCTCAAGCGTGATGGGCTCGGCTTCGTAAACAGCACCCGGCCAAGCCGCGACGGACTCCGCTCCATCGACGCGACCGATCTAGCCCTCCGCGTGGGAAATCCACGAGCGGCGAATCTGGTATTGCTGGCCTTCGCCTTCGCGCACCCGGGCCTGGGGCTGATGGTCGACGATCTCGTAGCCGCCGTGCGCAGCGTCGTGCCGGAGCGATATCTCGAAACCAACCTCAAAGCCATCCACGCCGGCGTCGAGGCCGCGCGGTCTTGACTCACCGCAGAGACGCGGAGGGCGCCGAGACTCAATTGCTTATCTCCGCGCCCTCTGCGTCTCTGCGGTTGAAATTGCCCATTGTTCTCAGTCGACCGCCCGATTCCGG
>JAMDCE010000685.1 GCA_023489135.1 Chloroflexota bacterium | reverse complement strand
TTCCAGCAACCGATGCAATGATGCATTTTCTTGCCGGCCATTTCGTAGAGCTCTGTCTCGATGCCTGGCACACTCATAGCTCCCTCAAGGGCCTTCGCAACCAGTTTCGCCGTGTTTCCTTTTTTTCTGGGGCTCCCAACGATGCCCAGAATCTTTACTTTATCCACCGTCTGTTACCTCCTAGATGGCCTAAAAGAACAAAACTTACCAAATCGGGTTCGAGACTCGGATGATGTCCTTAGGGAGTCCCACTATTCTCTCGTGACCGGTATCCGTGCAGACATACTGGTCCTCATATCCAAATACCCCGGACCCATCATGTCTTTTCAGGTCAGTGAACACCCACACCTCGATGGTGAAGACCATACCAGGTTCAAGGATCATGTCGTTGGTCCCATCTATGGAAGGTGGCTCGTGGGGATGCAGACCTATACCGTGTCCAGCCATCTCGAACGGCCGGTAACCAGCTTTTACAATCGGTTCCACGGCAGTCCTGTACACCTCGGCGATTCTCACCCCGGGTTTTATGGCAGCCGCGGCGTTATCAAGGCCTTCAGCGCACAGCTCGTAATTTCTCTTCATTATGTCCGTAATCGGACTAACTTGGAACATCCTGGCCGTGTCGGCCCAATACCCCTTATGTTTGTGCTGCAAATCGGCCTGGATGTAGTCGTTCTTGCCTATCATCACATCGTCGAGTGCCAAGATATCGCATATGCCCTCTTTCTCGAGGTTGCAGACGAGGTGTGCAACTAAGCAGGTATCTCCCCCTCTAAGCTCGCCAGAGTCGATCTCGACGCCGTGGATGATCTTGGCAACATCCTGCTCAGTCATTCCAGGCCTGAACTGTTCCACTATAGCAGCGTGGCAGTCAGTTATTACCTGCGCGGCGCGCTTGATTCTCTCTATTTCCAGTGGCGACTTAATCATTCGACAACCCCAGATGACCTTGTCGCCATCGACGAACTTAGCGTCAGGTAAGTCATTTATGAACGCTTCGATGTCATTCAGCGGTCGAGGGATCCACATACATCCTAAAGGACCTGATTCCAAGGCGATAGTCTTATTTCCACAACCCAGTTCCTTGACGATGTTTGCGACTTCTTTCGGTAACGCCCTCTCCTTCGGAACTTCGTGCGCCCTTGGCTGGTAAATAATGTTTCTCGACCACCCAAGCACTTGAGCATTTATCAAAAGGAGATCAGGCACTATTATAACTGGGTCTCCCTCGAGGGGAATAATCCCAACGCCAGGCTGGATGCTAGGGATCTCCCAGTGGGTCGTTTGAAAGCCGAAGAAGTATCTGACGTTCTCCCTCATCCACACTACGAGAGCATCTATTCCGTTTTCGTTCATCAATTGTTTGGCTCGATTGATTCGCCTTTCCCACTCATCTCGTGGAAAATCGGCGAATCTGGGAGTTTCGGTTACCCAATCCTTAGGTTGGAGCTTTACCAGAGCCATAATGCTTCTCCTCCTGATTTCCGGTTACTTCGATTCAATGTTCAATACGTTCTAGGCGAACGGGTGCGTAACTTGAATGATGTCCTTGGGGAGTCCCTCTATCTTCTCGAAACCCTTATCGGTGCATACATATATATCCTCAAACCCAAAGACTCCTGTCCCACCATTCCTCTTCAGGTCGGTGAACACCCACACCTCGATGGTGAAAACCATGCCTTCTTCGAGAACCATTTCTTCGTTGGTAATGTCTATGGAGGGTGGCTCGTGAACATCTAGGCCTATACCGTGCCCGGCCATTTCAAGCGGCTCTATGCCAACCGATTTCACTGGCTTGACAGCGGCCCGGTAAAGATCACTGATCTTCACACCCGGCCTGATCATGGCCCGGGCGCTGTCGAGGCCTTCGGCGCACAACTCGTAGTTTCTCTTGACGATGTCGGAGATAGGGCCAACCTGGTATATTCTTGCCGTATCGGCCCAATAGCCCTTATGTTTGTGCTGCAAATCGACCTGTAGGTAATCGTTCTTGCCTATAGTGACGTCGTCGAGAGCTAAGAGATCGCACACCCCTTCTTTTTCCAAATTACATATGATGTGGGAGCATACGGTCGTGTCTCCCCCCCGGAAATCGCCAGACTTAAGCTCTACGTGGTGGATAATCTTGGCGATATCCATCTCCGTCATTCCAGGTCGGTATTGCTCCACAACAGCGGAATGCATTTGGGTTATTACCGTAACGGCCTGCCTTATTCGATCTATTTCGAAAGGTGATTTCATCATCCGGCAACCCCAGATGACCTTGTCACCATCCACGAGCTTGGCGTCAGGTAAGCTATTCTGAAATGCCCTGATGTCGTTTAAGGGCCGAGGAATCCAAATGCAGCCTAAAGGACCCGACTCCAAAGCGATGGTCTTATTCGCACAGCCCAGTTCCTTGACGACATTAGCTACTTCCTTCGGCAGTGCTCTTTCCTTGGGAACCTCATGGGCGGCTGGTTGGTAATTTATGTCCCTCGTCCAGCAAAACGCCTGGGCGTTATATAAAAGGAGATCAGGCACTATTAGAACTGGATCTCCCTCAAGGGGAATAACGCCAACGCCGGGTTGAATGCTAGGAAACTCCCAGTGCGTGGTTTGGTGGCCGAAGAAATACCTGACGTTTTCTCTCTTCCATACGACGAGAGCATCTATTCCATTTTCGTTCATCAATTGCTTGGCCCGATTGATCCGCCTTTTCCACTCGGCATAGGGGTAGTCAGGATACCTGGGAACTTCGGTTACCCAATCCTTGGCTTCGAGTTTCACCAGACTCATAATGCTCCTCCTCTTGAAGATTGCTTCAGTTCACTCGACCACATTATCCTCCGAAGCATTTGCAAAAGACATAAGCCTCGAGGCATTTTTAGCTGCACGCTGCCTACTATAAGCCTGCCGGATTCTAGGCTACTGACCGATCTAAGTGAAGCTACAAATGGGTCAAGTTTGGCTAAGTTCTGGCCCAAATGGGTCTAATTGTTTCTATGCCATCGAAGGCCTACCAGTTATGGGCTTGCAATGCGAGCGTCAAACGAGTAGAAGGATATCTTCAGGCGCAGATCTTCCGGCGAGCGATCGGGAGTTTGAGGAGTAGACGAGGAATAAAACCTAAATCAGCCCCTTGTTAATGGCCTCTACCACAACCTGGACGCGATCCACAGCCCCCAGTTTTTGGCAGAGATCCTGCAACTTCCGTTTTATCGTGGCCTCGCTCATGAACAGCAACTCCCCAATCTGTTTGTTGCTCGCTCCCGAAGCCACCAACTCCAGAACACGCATTTCAAAGTCCGATAGACTATTGTCCTGCTTTTTTATTTGCTTTGATATGTCCTGATATCGCCCGATGAGCTTCCCCACAAGCTCAGGGCTCAGTAAACGTTCCCCATTGTGAACGGCCCTGATGGTCGATGCCAACTCCTCCATGTCAACACTCTTCAGGAGATAAGCATCCGCCCCTGCTTCCACAGCACCGAACAGGTATTGTTCTTGGCTGAAAGCGGTCAAAACGATGACCTTGGCCTGTGGGCAGGCTTTCTTCAGCCGACGGACTGCCGCACCGCCATTAGATCCAGGCATCATCAAATCCAGGCAAACCACGTCGGGCCGACATTCGGCTGCTGCCTGCAGTGCGGTCGAGGAGTTCCCCGCCTCTCCAACAACTTCAATGTCCTTCTCACCGGCGAGTACACATTTGATACCCTTTCGCACCACCGGGTGGTCATCCACAACTAGTAGCCGAATTGTACCCATGTCAAACTCCTTGGCAAGAAACTGCTCGCAGGCCAGTTACGGTGTTGCTGGTCGGCTGTCCCGCATGAATCGGATGGCTCTCAGGTATGCTAAAAACCAACTTGGTGCCACGTCCTGTGATGCTCCGAATATCCATCCGCCCCCCGACGCTTAATGCCCTCTCTTGCATGCTCATGAGACCTAGGTGCCATTCCTCAGTTCCCACTTGCTGCCGGAATCCTCTCCCATCATCCCGTACTATTACCTTCAGACTTCCCGGTCCAAAGTCGAGAAAAACGTCTGTTTTGGTGGCTTGCGCATGCTTCTTAACGTTTTGCAAAGCCTCCTGGATGATTCGATATACCGTAGTCTCCACGTGGGGAGGCAGCCGGAACGTGGCCCCTGAAACGTGAAGAAAGCAGGGAACGGCAAAGCTAGCCTGATAAAGGGCAAGATACTTCTGGACGGCGGAAGTCAAACCTAGTTCCACGACAGGCGGACTCAACGCGAACAAAGTCGCTTGCATCTCTTCGAGAGCCTGCCTCAACAGCACCTTGGCCATCTCCGGATCGCCCACCCTAGGCGATCGTTCGCCAACCTCCGGAGTTTCCCGCTTCTCAGGCTCGATCTGCAGGAGAGCCCCAGAGATCAATTGTGCTATCCCGTCGTGTAGGTCTCT
The DNA here is from genome assembly GCA_023489135.1 of Chloroflexota bacterium. The sequence goes on along the minus strand of JAMDCE010000685.1, from coordinate 6,477 downwards.
TGCGATTCGTTTGCGCTCCACCTCTTGGACATTGAAACTCCGGGCGAGCACAGATTGAAGCTGCAATGCTTTTAGCTCAGCCTCGGCCGTCTTCTCAGCCAATTCCGCAAAGAGTTTGGCATTTTCGATGGCAACACCGATCGCACTACCGACAGACCCAAGTAGTTGAACGTCTCGAGAATTAAACCGGCGGCACTCTCGGCTGAATAGATTCATGACGCCGAGGACTCTGTTCTTGGACTTCAAAGGTATGCTCGCGCCGGAATTAAAGCCCCTGTGTCCTATGATCAATGGAACATCCGCATCAACGCCTACCTCTTCCACCAGAACGACATCTCCGGAACATATTGCCCGGCCGGAAATCCCCTCGGTCGACCTGATCGTCGGGCGATTGCGGACGTAGTCATCCGGAAGGCCTTTGTGAGCAAACAAACGCAACTCGTTGGTGTTTTCATCCAGCAAGCGCACTGAGACCGCCTCAACACCTAGCACTCCTATGGCTTTATCCAACGCGAGATGGACAACATCCTCGACCTCGAAGGGGCCACTTAGCGCGGTCGCGATAGCATTGAGCGCTTCCAATTCCCTGTTGCGTTGGAGAAGGTCATCTTCCGCCTTCTTCCTGCTGGTCGTCTCTACTAGCAGAGCGACAATGTAGGCAACGCAGCCAGCGTCGCGGATTGGAATGTAGGCACCAGTCCAGTAGGTGGGGCCGCGGCCAAAACCGTCCAACTCGAGGTCAGCGAAGTGGATAAGCTCACCGGTCTCCACCACACGTTGGTATAGAGGAAGTAATTCCTCAATCATCACAGAAGGAATGACATCGCTGATATGCCTACCCACTAGTTCGGCAGGAGGATTTTCGAGAAACACCCGATAGAATTCGTTTACCTGAACGAACCGGAGATCGGGATAGGACAAAGTGATGATGCCAGCAGGAACATGGTCCAGAACATTCTTGTAGAAATCCTTCAGCGCTGCGACCTCTGGAACAAAGTGGCTTTCGCCGTCAAGCCGCAGTTCGTCCCCTGCCACACCAGTCCCATCCCCCCAACAGTCGGGACCGGAGTCTAGCTCATCCGGACGATCCAGTAACTGTTGGTGAAGAAGAGGAGTCGCTGCATCTCCTGATCTGCCGTGGCCGCTCGCCACCGTCTCAATCCCCTCCAGGTGTAAACCGGCCACAGGTCGGGATGATTCTTCCACAAACGTTCGATCCTGACCGATCAACTCCCTCAGACGCAAGATCGCTTCTAAGTCGGCCATCGGATACATGACCTCATCTGAGGCGCTATTCACTGGGTGGAGCAAGTGATACTCGGTTTCGAGACACCCGAGGGTGGAAATCGAGAGTCCGCTTGCCGCGGCAAGCGAGTGGATATCGTAAAGGACACGTTTACCGTCAGGCAAATCCAACTCCCACAAAGGCAGAGGCATCGCCGGATCTATCCTTGCGAAGATCATCTCGGTGGTCGAGCATAGCCCAGGGTGGCCAGTGACAGGAGTCGAGGGCGGTAGGGTCCCTCGGGTGGGATTTGGGAAGCGGCACCGTCAGTCTGTTGTAAAGAGGTTTTCTTTCCACCGACATGTCAAAGCCAAGAACCGTGGACAACAAGGAGCCGCCAATAGTTGCGGGAAGAATGAATGGAGTATAAATGTAACATTTCACTTTGTCAATTCTTTGACAATTCGCGTGAAAGAAACTAGTATAGGATTCATCTCCGACCGAAAAGCTTGTGATTTCCTTCAGCAGACGATCAGGCTAAAGAGGAATATCGGTTAGAATTCAGAGTGAGGGAGAAGATGGCGCCTCACGGCGGAACTTAGAAGAGCGTGAAAGAAAGAAAAGGATACTTGCTGGTAGCCGCGGCGGCCTCGCTCGGGGCCACTAGCGGCACGTTCGTCAAGCTTCTCCACAATTATCAATTCGATTCGTACAGCCTAGCCTTCCTTAGAACCTACTTCGCTTTCTTGATCGCTCTGATCACTGCGGCGATTATCAGGCCAGGGGCCTTGCGCATCCCCCTCAAGCATATACCCTTCTTTGCCAGCTACGCCTTTGTTGGCATCAGTGTCCTTACCGCCTTCTACTACCAGAGCTTCTCGCTGACGACCGTGGCCACGGCCGTTGTCCTGGCATATACAGCACCCATTTTTGCTATGTTGCTGGCCAGGGTGATATATCGCGAGCCTCTCGATCCTACAAAGATCATCGCCCTCGTCATCGCCGTTGTAGGAGTTGTGCTGGCCGTCGGACTGTATCAGCCAGGTAACCTTCGGATTAACGTTATCGGAATCCTCTTCGGTCTTGGTGCTGGTTTGACCTATGCGCTCAGCAACATCTGGGGCAAGAAGGCCGTATCGGACCACAAACCTCTTACTGTCGTCGTCTACATTATGGGTTTCGGAGCCCTCTTTCTTCTTCCTCTTAGGCCCCTCAGCTTGCTGTCTGTTCTCAGCAGTCCTCCCATTGCATGGCTCCTGCTTTTTGGCCTTGCCTTCCTGGCCGCTTTTTCCTTTTACATGTTGTATGCAACTGGTCTTCGGTATATAGAAGTTGGACGGGCCACTGTGGTAGCTACTGTCGAGCCGGTGATAGCCGTGTTGCTGGCCTTTCTAGTGCTGGGAGAAGCAATGGAGCCGCTCCAGATCGTTGGTGCTTTGCTAGTCATCTCGGCTGCCTTGATCGCTCAGATGCCCCGTCAGCCAAAGATGGTTCCAGTAGTTGAATAAGACTCAGTTGAACAAGTCCTTCGTGGGTGATAGAATTGGCGGCGAGAGAGGTGGGCTATGCTGGTTGACCTGGCTTACGGAAAAGATGGCCTGGGAGTAGAACTTCCGGACGAAAACGTCACCGTAATCGAGCCTCTTTTCCACCCGGGTCTTCCGAGGGAGGACGAGGCCATTCGCCAAGCCATTCGCAAGCCCATTGGGTCTCCACCCCTTCGCGACCTCGTGAGTTCGGATGATTCAGTCGTCGTGGTTTTCAGCGACAAGACGCGGCCCATGCCCAACAAACGGGTTCTGCCGGTCCTCCTGGCCGAGTTGGATCACCTGCCGGCTGACCAGATCCTTCTGATAAACGCCACTGGCATGCACCGGGCCAACACAGAGCAAGAACTGGCCGAAATGCTGGGGGAGGGCATTCTAAGCCGCTACCGCATCATCAACCACGACGCCTTTGACCATAGCGGGCTCACCTATCTGGGCACTACCAGCTTCGGGAACGAGGCCTGGGTGAACAGCCAGTTCCTTAAAGCGAAGGTAAAGATTCTCACCGGCTTCATCGAGCCGCATTTCTTCGCCGGATTCAGCGGCGGGCCCAAATCGATCTTACCCGGCGTGTCAGGCGAACAGACGGTCCTGCGCAATCACGGCGGGCCGATGATCGGCCACCCTAAGGCGACCTGGGGCATCACCGACGGGAACCCAATATATAAGGAAGCCTGCGAAATCGCCGACATGACCAAACCAGATTTCATCCTCAACGTGACCCTCAACAGGCTTCACCAGATCACGGGGGTGTTCGCCGGGGAATTGCACGCCGCCCATAGGAGCGGGACGGATTTCGCTCGCCGGACAGCCATGCAGCAGGCGCCTCACGCTTACGATATCGTCATCACCACCAACAGTGGCTACCCTCTAGACCTTAACCTTTACCAAACGATGAAAGGCGTGTCGGCGGCGGCTCAGATCACTAGAGCTGGTGGAGCGATCATCGTCGCCTCCGAGTGCTCCGAGGGCGTCCCTGAATACGGCAATTACAAGAAGATCCTCAAGATGGCCAGGACCCCGGAAGAGATATTGGAGATCGTGAGCGCACCTGATTTTGGCATGTTCGACCAATGGGAAGCCCACGTTCAGGCTCTGATACAGCTAAAGGCGCGAGTCTACCTGAAGTGCGCTTCCCTCTCCGAAGCCGAGACAAGAGAAGCGTTGCTGGAGCCTTGCACTTGCGTTGAGGAAACGCTGGCCTTATTGCTCAGGGAGTACGGCGCTCAGGCCAAGATCGCCGTGCTGCCGCAAGGCCCACAGACGATCCCCTACGTAGCGAGTTGAAGTATGAAGACTCAACTTAGCCAGCTCAGCGATATCGCCGGCCGGGAGCAAGTTCTATCCTCTCCTGAGGACCTCGCCTGCTACTCCTATGATGCGACACCGCCGTTCGAGAGCGCCCCTCTGGCCATTGTCCGCCCTGGTTCGGTGCAGGAAGTGGTAGAGATCATCCGTCTGGCCGGCCGAGAGAAGCTATCCCTGGTTCCACGAGGGTCGGGGACGAGCGTATCCGGGGGAGCCGTTCCGCCTAAAGGCAGCATCGTTCTTCAGATGACCCGGCTCAACCGGATCCTGGAGATAGACACTGAGAACCTCACCGCTACGGTGGAGCCCGGCGTAATCACCAGCGCTTTGCACACCGCCGCGGAACAGCTTGGCCTGTTCTACCCACCGGATCCAGGCAGCGCCAATATCTCCACGCTGGGAGGAAACGTCGCCGAGAACTCCGGCGGTCTGCGAGGGTTGAAATACGGGGTTACCAGGGACTATGTGCTCGGTCTCGAGGCGGTTTTGCCGTCTGGCGAGTTGTTGCGAACGGGCGGAAAGACCGTCAAGAACGTAACCGGCTACGATCTCACCCGGCTGCTGACCGGCTCGGAGGGCACTCTCGCCGTTATCACTAAGATCATCTTGAAACTTATTCCCCTTCCCGAAGCCAAACGCAGTCTGCTAGTTGCTTTTCGCAGCCTGGACGACGCGGCGCGAACCGTCTCCAGCGTTATTGCCAACAAGGTGATCCCGGCAACCATGGAGATCATCGACCAGTTTACCCTCAGGAGCATTGAGAAGTGCAATCCCGTCGGGTTTCCACTGGACGTGGAGGCCGTCCTTCTTATCGAAGTCGATGGGCTGGGCGTGGCCGTGGAATACGAAGCGGCTAAACTGGAGCAGATCTGCCACCAGCACAACGCCATCGAGATTCGCGTGGCGAAGACTCCGGCTGAGGGGCTGGCTCTATATAGCGCCCGGCGCTCGGCCTTGCCGTCTATGGCCCGGCTTCGGCCCACCACCATCGTCGAGGACGCCACCGTGCCTCGAAGTCGCGTCGCTGACATGGTCGCCAGGATAAGCCAGATCGCCGAGAAGCACCGGGTCGCGATCGGGACTTACGGACACGCCGGCGATGGCAACCTGCACCCCACCATTCCTTTTGATGAGCGAGACGAAGAAGAGACTCGTCGCGTGCACCTGGCGGTGGACGAGATTTTCCAGGCGGCCCTGGAGATGGAGGGTACCATCTCCGGCGAGCACGGCATAGGGTTGGCCAAGGCCAAGTTCCTCCGGTCGGAAGTGGGGCAATCTGGCATCAACACGATGAAGGCGATCAAAAAGGCCCTGGACCCCGGCAATATTCTCAATCCGGACAAGATGTTCGATCCGTCCGACCAGTAGGTAACCGGGATGCTCTTGCTTGTGCTTGGCTCGGCCTGGCTGGCAGGAGTGTTCCTCTCGCCCCAGCTCAACCTCCCCTGGGAGGCGGGCCTTTTCTCCGGTCTCGGTTCCGTAGTTGTGGCCTGTTTCTACTGGAACAGGCCTTCCTGGCGACTTCCGGCTCTGGCCGTCCTGGCGTTGACCCTTGGTCTTCTCCGCTACGAAATGGCGCTTCCGGCGGTGGATCCTGGAACGGTGCAATACTACGCGGACCAGGGAGTGGTGACGGTGCGGGGCCTGGTGGTGAACGAGCCGGAGGAGTTAGAAAAGGCCAGTCTACGGGTGGCCACCAGCGATATTAAGGTCGGCGATGGCTGGGCTGAGATCAAAGGCGATATCCTCGCCCAGATAAGGGCTTATTCTGATCGCCGGTATGGCGACCTCGTCCAACTGACCGGCGAGCTGAAAAGCCCCTCGTCATCTTCGGGTGATACCTACGGAGCCTACCTGGCCCGCCAGGGAATCTATGCCACAATGGCCTACCCGAAGGTGCAAGGACTAGCTACCGACCAGGCCGGCCCATTCTATGAAGGGGTTCACTGGCTGAGAGACAAGGTCCAAAAGACCTTGGAAGCGACCGTTCCCGATCCCGAGGCATCGCTGCTGGTAGGCTTACTGGTGGGCAAGAGATCCTCTATTCCCGCAGAGTTGTCCAGAGACTTTGCCAATACCGGCACCTCGCACATTCTCGCCATATCGGGCTGGAATATCAGCCTTGTGGCGGGCGTGCTTCTGCTGGTGGGCCGGCGCTTCTTGGGATACCGGGCCGTCTTCCTCGCCGTTTTCGGCATTCTTCTCTATACGCTCTTCGTCGGAGCCTCTCCGCCGGTGGTTCGGGCGGCGATTATGGGTCTTCTCTACGTGTCCGCCACTGTCTTCGGCCGCCGGGCCGATGTCCTCACCTCTCTGGTCATGGCGGGAGTCCTGATGACGCTGTGGGATCCATTCGTCCTTTGGGACGTAGGATTTCAACTCTCCTTTCCTTTACTA
>JAMDCE010000213.1 GCA_023489135.1 Chloroflexota bacterium | reverse complement strand
TCATCTGCCAATACCCGGGCCACTTCTCGCAGCATGGTCGTCTTCCCAACACCCGGCCGTCCCAGGAGGAGGATGCTCTTCCCAGATTCCACTATGTCGCTAATGATGCCGATAGGTAAGAGCAATCAAATACGGCTGTAGGTAACGAGCCACCTGATGGCAGCGCAGGCAGGATAAGATGTATACTTGAACTTGAGCGGAGGTTGGCGCACTCGAAAGACGTGCCGACCTCCGCTTGAGCTAACAAGGAGAAAACTCAGTGCAGAAAAATAGTGTGAATCAAAAGGTAATAACGGACGATTTGGACGCACTTCTTGATGCGCTGCCGCCCCACATCAGCAACCCGATCAAGCAGTTCGAGGATCGGATGAACCTGCTGGAGGTCGTCATGGATCTCGGCCGGGCGCCTCAGGCGCGCTTTCCGGGCCGCGAGGCTAACCTGAGCACCGTGGAGATAACCGAAGAGGATATCGAGTACCTGGTGTCGCGCATAGGCGAGTTCGGTGGGGATAACCGCGCGGGCATCGAGCGGACGCTCCATCGCATCTCGGCTATTCGCAACCGCAGAGGCCGAATCGTGGGAGTAACCTGCCGCGTGGGAAGGGCCGTCTTTGGCACCATCGGCATCATTAGCGACATAGTGGAATCTGGGAAGAGCATCCTCCTCCTGGGACGGCCGGGTGTTGGGAAGACGACCATGCTGCGAGAAGTGGCCCGGGTATTGGCAGATGACTTCCACAAGAGAGTGGTGATCGTAGACACCTCCAACGAAATAGCCGGCGATGGGGATATTCCGCATCCGGCTATCGGCAACGCCCGGCGGATGCAGGTGCCGACACCCACCCTTCAGCACGCCGTCATGATCGAGGCGGTCGAGAACCACATGCCCGAGGTAATCGTCATCGACGAGATCGGCACGGAGCTGGAAGCTGCGGCCGCCCGAACGATCGCCGAGCGGGGCGTTCAGCTGGTTGGAACCGCCCACGGCAACACGCTGGAGAACCTGATGCTCAACCCGACCCTCTCAGACCTGGTGGGCGGGATACAGACGGTGACGCTGGGCGACGAAGAAGCGCGCCGGCGCGGCACTCAAAAGTCCATTCTCGAGAGGAAGGCCCCGCCGACTTTCGACGTGATAGTGGAGATTCAGAGATGGGAGAAGGTAGCCGTTCACGAGAACGTGGCCACCGTGGTAGACTCCATCCTGCGTGGGAACGCCATTCCGGCTCAGATTCGGTATATCGACGAGGAGGGCGAGGTCAAAACGGCCTCGGCCCAGCCAACCCCGACAGAGCCGGAGCGTCTGCCGGTGCGACGTTCGGCCGTGGCCACCAGGGTCGCCCGCCTTTTCCCCTACGGCATCAGCGTGAACCGGTTGGAGCAGGCGATAAAGGAGCTGCGCGTCCCCGCCACGCTAACCAAGGACCTCCGCAGCGCCGACGCGGTCCTCACGCTCAAGAACTACTACAAGAAGAAGACGGCGCCGGTCAAGGAAGCGGAGGCGGCGGGCATCCCGGTCTACGTGCTCAAGACCAACAATATCCTGCAGATGGAGCAAATCCTGGCCAGCATCTACGATCTGGACGTCATCGAGGATCCCGCCACGGCGGCGCTGCGGGAGACCGAAGAGGCGATCAGTCAAGTGCTATCGAGGTCAGAACCCATGGAACTTACGCCGCAAAACGCGTACATTCGCCGCCTTCAGCACCAAATGGCCGAGAAGTACCATCTGAACTCGAGGAGCGAAGGCAAGGAGCCTTACCGCCGCGTCAAGATATACAAGGAGTAGACATCCGTCGATGTTTATCACCTTCGAAGGCCCCGAGGGTGCGGGCAAGACCACGCAGGCAAGGCTGCTCCTGCAATCCCTGGAGCAACAGCGCGCGAAGGCGATTCTTCTGAGAGAACCCGGAGGGACTCCACTGGGGGATCGCCTGCGCGACATTGTGAAGCACGCCCGTGATCTCACTTTGTCCCCTCGTACCGAAGTCCTGCTCTTCGCCGCTTCCAGGGCTCAGCTGGTCGACGAGGTTATCCGGCCGCGGCTCGACCAAGGTTATGTAGTGATCTGCGATCGCTACGCCGATTCCACCCTTGCCTACCAGGGCTACGGCCGCGGCCTTCCCCTTGACAACGTCGGGGCCGTCGTCGAGCTGGCCTCGGACGGCGTGTCCCCGGACCTGACCTTCCTGCTCGATCTTCCCCCCGACCTGGGCCTGGCCCGCAACAAACAGGAATCAGCGCAATCCTGGGATCGCTTCGAAGAAGAGGAGATAGAGTTCCATCATCGCGTGCGCGAGGGATATTTGCAGCTGGCGAAGCAGGATCCCGGTCGGTGGGTAGTGCTGGATGCAACGCGACCGCTCGAGGATTTGCACGCCGAGATCCGCCGGGTGGTGACCGAGCGGCTCAAAAGAGCCCTGGGGCAGCCATCTTGATGACAGGGCGCGACCCGCGCCACAGCGCAACATGTTGGAACCAATGAGCCACATACCCAGCCCCTGCGTCGTCGCACGCCTACAACAACCCCATCCCTATCATTTTCTCCGCTATCTGAACCGCGTTGAGGGCGGCTCCTTTGCGAATGTTGTCTGCCACCACCCACATAGCGATGCCGTTGTCGCAGGAGACGTCTTCGCGGATGCGGCCCACGAAAACGTCGTCCTGGCCGGCCACCGCCCAGGCCAGGGGATACATGCTCACCTCGGGATCGTCTTGCACCTTGACCCCCGGCGCCGCGGCCAGGATCTCGCGCACCTCGTCCGGGGATATCTTGTGAGCAAACTCCACGTGAATCGCCTCGGAATGGCTGACGAACACGGGAACACGAACCGCCGTGGCAGAGACCAGAATCCCCGGCGCGTGCATGATCTTCCTGGTTTCCTGGACCATCTTCCACTCTTCTCTAGAGTAACCGTTGTCCAGGAAAACATCTATGTGAGGGAGAATATTGAATGCAATCTGATGGGGATACACGTGCGGAATGGCGGTCTTGCCTTCCAGCACCAGCTTGCTGCCGTTGCTCAGTTCCTCTATGGCCGCCGACCCGGTGCCGGAAACGGATTGATACGTGTCGACGATTATGCGCTTGATCGGATTGATCTTATGTAAAGGATGCAACGCAACTACCATCTGTATCGTGGAGCAGTTGGGATTGGCGATGATGCCCACCGGAACGTCGCGCAAGTCGTCCGGATTGACCTCCGGCACTACCAGAGGCACATTCTGCTCCATTCGAAACGCGGCGCTGTTGTCGATAACCAGGGCGCCGCTCCTGGCGGCCACCGGGGCAAAGGAGGCGCTGATGTCGGTCCCTGCCGAGAAGAAGGCTATCTCCACTTCCTTGAAAGACTTGTTGGTGGTTTCCATAACCGGCAGCTCTTCACCGCTGAAATAGACCTTTCTGCCAGCAGAGCGATCGGAGGCCAGCAAGCGGAGCCCCTTGATGGGAAAACGACGCTGCTGGAGAACCTTGACAAACTCCTGGCCAACCATGCCGGTGGCACCCACTATAGCGACGCTATACGCTTTCAACTCACGAACCTCCTCTACCTCGGCAGGTTGATATCAACCTGCTCGTTGAACTTCGAGAAAACGAGCGTCATTTCCACGGTTTCTTCAGCGGAGCCGGACGATGTCTTTACCTCAACGTTTTCCCGAACCGGTAATCTTGACTTCTTGTCGATCCATATTTCGCCCAGGACCGAGCTGACGCCGCTGAGGGCCCTTGAATGGCCGGCGTCGAGCGACGAAACCTTCGGCAGTGACGGCGAGAAGGTGACATGATCGTGGGGCACACCACCTATCGTCTTCTCGTCCAGCGTTCCGACTTGTTCGGCGTTCTTGAGATAGGCGACTATGGTATAAGGAGAGCTGCCCGGGAGAGGCCCTCCAAACGCAAACGAGCAGTCCCTGGTGTTCTCGCCGCGACTATCGGCGCAGAACACCTTTCCCGCTGCACCGACCACGTGGAAAACCACGTCCGCCCGGCCCTCGAGAGTCCATTGCATCCTGTCGGGCTTGGCAAACGCGCCGGAACCCTTGTACGTCCACACCGTGTTCTTCAGCACGGCTGAAACGTCAAACTGGTAACTCTGCAGATCGTTGAATTTGCCCACGGATTCCGAGAACGCAGCCTGCGCCGCAGCTTTGGAGGTCAGCGTCGGCGCCGACTTCGTAGGCTCGCCCTTGTTTGGCTCAGCCGTCGCCAGGCCGGGGCTGGCTACCGGACGCGCCGCGCCCCCGCCAGATATGCACTGAACCCCAGTCAGCCCCAGGAGCGAGATAACCACTAACATCAACCCTAGCCTAACCACCACATCCTCCCGCTCGCAGTATGACATTCCGGCGCTGCAGCCAAGAACAACGCGGCGATAGTATACAACAAGCGACTTGGCATTTCAATTCACCATAAAGTACGGCTCGCGTGCGAGCCTGGAGGGAGGACGAATGAGCCCTTCGTAGAGATGACGAAGGGGAACCCTCAGTGGGTTCCCCTTCGAGTTGCGTTGCCAAGCAAGGAATCCAAGCCAAGCAAACACGGCTGGGAAAGTAGCTAACTAGAAGCTACCACCCTCACAATCAGCTTTGTCCATTGACAATTTCGCGGACTGGATGACTTCCCTGCCTACAGCAACTACTACAATCCATCCGCATCACCTCCTTTCCGTTATTTGATATGGGTAGAAATACTCGCTTAGGAAAGAATCGTTTTAACTACTGTGCCATCACCCCAGTCGCGGGGCGTTCAATTGAACGCCCCTACGGGGATCCAGCGCTTTAGCATCCGGCGCTTCTCACGTTCCTAGTTGGACGACTCTTCGAGGGCCGCCGCACCCCTTCGCGCACGCTCTTGAGGAGTGATGTACGCGCGAGTGTACTTGCCGGGAGCCCACGAGCCCAGCTTGAGAGCCGCTCTCTTCTTCTCGATGTGAGCCATCGACCTGCGGAAGATCTCCTCGAAATCGTTGACGAACTCCAGCTTGCCGCCGGTCTTCTCCTCCCAGCCTTGGCTGATCAGATTGGTTACCTCGGGGGAGTTGCCCACTGGTGAATCGCCTCCGAAGAGCACGTAAGCACCCGAGGCCACGAAGTAGGCGCCGATAGACAACGCCTTCTCGTGCATCCATTCCGGAGCGATACCCACCGCGGGCAGATCGCTGATGTCGTCGCCCAGACCACCCTCATTGACGACGTTGGTCAGGATGGTCAGGATGCGCGTGTTGTCCACACAAGAGCCAAGGTGGATCACCGGCGGCATCCCGACGGCTTCGCAGACCTCGCGCAGGCCCGGTCCCGCGGCCTCCAGCGCTTCGGGCGTCAGCAGTCCGAGCTTGGCCGAAGCGATGGCACCGCATCCGGTCTGCACGACCAGCACGTCGTTCTTGAGGAACTCGCGGACCAGATAGTTATGGCCCTCATCCTGCACCAGTCGCGGGTTATTGCATCCCACGATTCCGGCGGCGCCCTTGATCCTACCCTCTATGATGGCATCGTTGAGGGCTCGGAAGGAGGCTCGATACACCCCGCCAAGCATGTAGCTGATGTACTCGTGAGAGAACCCGGCGACGAGGTCGCTGATGCCCACGGGGATCTCGTACTTGCCCCGGTTGGGGTAATTGTCGATGGCGGTCCTAAGAATGAGCTTGGCTATGGAGAGCGCCTGGTGCTCGTCGAACTGGATGTGGACGGCGCCGGGCACCTTGGCCTTCTTGGAGGTAGTGATGAGCTTGGTGTGGTACTTCTGCGTCAGGTCGCCAAGCGCCTGCATCACACATTGCACGTCCACGATCATCGCGTCCACCGCGCCGCTCAAGATCGACAGTTCCTGGTTCAAGAAGTTTCCGGCGGAGGGGACGCCCTGGCGCATCAGCACCTCGTTGGCGGTGCAGCAAATACCGGCCAGGTTGATGCCCTTGGCTCCCTTGGATTTAGCGTATTCGATTACCTCGGGATCGTAGGAGGCCTGGACTATCATCTCCGATAGGAGAGGCTCGTGGCCGTGGACGACTACGTTTACTTCGTCTTCCTTCAGCACGCCCAGGTTGGCTTTGGACCTTACCGGGTTTGGGGTACCGAAAAGTATGTCGCCCACGTCGGTGGCGATCATTGACCCGAGCCATCCGTCGGACATCGACGCCCTGAGAGCGTGCAACAGGATGTGTTCCGGATCCTGGTCGGTGCCCATACCGGTCCGGTGAAGCGTCTCCACGATCTCGCGATCAACCCCGCGTGGGGCAATATCCAGATTGCGCCATATCTCCTGCCGCTTCTTGGGCGCGCGCCGAATGTATGGGTGCTCTCCAATCTGCTGGCCCCAGGCGCCGATCATTATGTTGGCCACATCCACGGCGATTTCTTCCTTGGTGCGCCCCTCGGTGCCGACGCCAACGTACTTCGCCACGGAGTGCAGCTTCTTGGCGTCCCTGATCTCGTAGCCCTGAGTCTCCCCTTTGGCCGCAGCCAGCAAAGTGAAGGCCATATCGCGGCCGTGATCCGAGTGAGCCGAAGCTCCGGCGGCAATGCCACGAGCGAGGTTACGGGCAGCAATCGTGGCCGGTTTGGCGCCGCAAATGCCCATTAGCTCATCCTGGTTCTTGCCCACCATTCGGCAAGGCCCCATATAGCACACGGAACAACAACTGCCCGATCTCCCTATTGGGCAGGGCTTCATAGCATCAGCGCGGCTGAACGCAGTGGAGATTTTAAGCTCTTGGGCCTTCTCGATCATCGACTGCGAAGTCGGGTCCATGCTCTTCTGACTCGCCATCATCCTATCCTTTCAGACAATAATTCACAGTGCTAACACGGCTGCCGAATTCTCCATCGTCTTCGGCCGGCCACGATATTGTTCGGAGTAAAGCTAACTAGGTTTGTGGACCTCCACAGAGTAAAGGCTAGCCGGGACAGGACCCTCGGCGCACTTTGTGAGGTTGATCTGAAGCTTGCTATCCCCTTCGCTGACAGCCCCACCTGGGCCTTCCGCTTCGCACGCAGCGCACGAGAAGCACATACAGGTGATATTGCACGCCATTGTCCCATCACCTCACGGCGAATCTTAGCACAAACGGGTAAGCCCGTCAAGAAAAACGTATTTCACTATTGCTATAGCCCGTCTGAGCGGCGACATATTGATGATATTACAGCGGCGCCTGGTTGTCAACAAGTTGGCCCTAGCTGTTCACGAATTCGGCTTCTTCTCTCGGCTCGCGCTCTTGCCCGTCTTCCTCTTCACGCAGCAGAACTTCCCTGGACTTGCCACCTTCCGAGGGCCCCACCACGCCGGCCTCTTCCAGTTGATCGACCAGGCGGGCGGCCCGCGAGTATCCGATGCGCAGCCGTCGTTGCAGAAGAGACGTGGACACCCGATTGTGCGACTGAGCGATCTCAAGGGCTTTCTCGTACATCTCGTCCTTCCCGTTCTCGCCGGGAGACCAGCCTTCGGCGTGAACCAGTGTCTCCACGTATCTCGCCGGCCCCTGTGCTTTCCAGTACGAGGTGATTTCCTGTATCTCGTTGTCCGACACGAAAACCCCCTGAAGCCGCACCGGTTTGGCCGCATCGGGTGTCATGTAGAGCATATCTCCGCGGCCCAGCAGCTTCTCAGCCCCCGGAGTATCCAGAATGGTACGAGAATCGATCTGAGAGAACATCATGAAGCTTATGCGCGTGGGGAAATTGGCCTTGATCAGACCGGTTATCACATCCACCGACGGCCTCTGAGTCGCGACCACCAGGTGAATGCCCACCGCGCGAGCCTTCTGGGCCAGCCGGCAGATGCTCCGCTCAACCTCCTCGGGCGCCGTCATCATCAAGTCGGCCAGCTCGTCGACTACCACGACGATGTACGGCATCGGCTCGCCATCTTCCTCGCGAGCCATCATCTTGTTGTAATCGTCGATGTTGCGCGCCCGGTGTCCCTCGAACTGTTTGTAGCGCTCCTCCATTTCGTGGACCGCCCACTGGAGGACGGTGACCGCCTTTTCGACCTCCACCACCACCGGACGCAACAGATGAGGTATGTCGTTGAATGGAGTCAGCTCCACCCGTTTGGGGTCGATCATCAGGAAACGTAGCTCGTCAGGAGATGTGTGCAGCAGCAGGCAGGCGATCAAAGAGTTGAGGCACACGCTCTTGCCACTGCCGGTGGCGCCGGCAATCAGCAGGTGCGGCATCTTGGCCATATCGGCCACCATGGGCTTGCCCGAGACATCCTCTCCCAAGGCTAGCGACAACTTGGCTTTGGCCTTCAGTTTTTGGAACTTCTCGGATTCGATAACCTCTCGCAAGGATACCACCGAAGTGCTGCTGTTCGGCACTTCGATCCCCACCACGCTGCGACCGGGAACAGGAGCTTCTATGCGAAGGCTCGACGCCGACAACGACAGCGCCAGGTCATTGGAAAGCGAGGTAATCTCGCTCACCTTCACTTTTTCGCGTCTGATGACGTTACCGTGCCTATCTCTGGTCTCGTGAAACCCGGGCTCCACTCCGAACTGGGTCACCGTCGGGCCCTGGTTCACCTCTACCACTCTAGCCTGCACCCGAAAATCGCCCAGCGTATCCTCGATGAGCTTCACCTTCTGCCTGAGATCGGCAGCGCTCAGCTCTCCCTTGGTAACAGCATTCAGCAGCGAACCCGGAGGCAGCTGCCAATCACCGTGGATGGTGGGCAGCTCGAAAACAGAGCTCTGGTTGGGCTTGCTCCGTGGCTGAAACAGGAATGAGGTCTGCTTTGCTTTTTGCGTCTTGGGCGTAGTATTTTCGTTTTGAGCGCCTGCCGCCTCCCAGCCGGGTTCGCCTTGGGGCTCCGCCAGGGACACATCCACGGGATCGATGCCCGCGGGATTCCTGGGCGCGGACCAGAGCCCCTTGTAGAAGTTCAGAATCCTGTGCCCCAGCGTGAGCGAAAAAACGATGATCTTCGCCGGCGTAAGGCTGAAGGCCAGGCAGATTGCGACAAGGCCAAGTGCGATGGCGATCAGAATGGCTCCTACCCATCCCACGGCAGCCTGCAGACTGTGATAGAGCCAGTATCCCAGATAGCCACCCCCGATTGGATTGACGGAGGGGTCCGGGTCGAATGCGGTAACCTGGAGCAAGGGCAGACAGACGACAAACAGCAAAAGCCAGCCCATCGCTTCCTGCCAGCGCAATCGATAGCTCTGCTCGAATCGCTGCCAGAGGAGACCGAGCCCAAAACACACCAGCACTATTGGGAAAAGATAGGCTCCCCACCCGAAGCAGGCCCGCAGGAGATCGTTCCATCGGCTCCCAAAACTACCGCCGGGAAACACCAGCGACAGTAAGGAAACGCCGGCCAGGAGGATAAAGAGCATTCCAACGACTTCCGGACGCAACAAAGGGCGCAAAATAGGCCTGAGATCAACCTTCTTGCTCTCCGTCTTCTTCTTGCTGGTCGACCTTTTACTCTTTGCCATAACCCAACGCCACCCTACAATTCCGTAACTACAGGCAAAATCATTGGCCGCCGACGCGTGCGCTCAAAAATGAACTTACCAAGCGCATTCTTGATACATTGAACGGCAAACCCGTATTCCAGCAGGTCATCCGGGGCGCTCTCCAGCGCCTTTCGGATGACCTGCTGCGCTTCTTCCATCATGGCATCCGACTCGCGCAGGTACACGAATCCGCGGGATACGATGTCCGGCCCGGACACGATATGGCCATCACGACGGTCCAGGGCCACCACCACGATCACGATCCCTTCTTTCGAGAGGTGCTGTCTATCTTTCAAGACGTCCTGTGCCGCTTCCCCCATCACAACCCCATCGACGAGCACCTCGCCCACCGGAATGCGGTGGGCGAGGCGACCGTAATCCTCGCCGAACTCGATCACGTCGCCTACTTCCGAGATGATGACGTTGGCTGCGGGGATACCCGCCTCTTCGGCGAGGCGCTTGAAAAGAACCATGTGGCGGTACTCCCCGTGAAGCGGCACACAATACCTGGGCTGCACCAACCCCAGCATCTGACTCAGCTCGTCCCGGCTGGCGTGCCCCGATACGTGCACCATCATAATAGCGTCGTAGATCACGCTGGCGCCGAGCTTGAAGAGGTTGTCGATGGTCCGCGCCACCGTCTCTTCATTTCCGGGAACCGGCGTCGCCGAGATGATCACCGTATCACCGGGGATGATGCGAATTCTATGGTGACCATTGGTGGCAATCCGGCTCAGCACCGATGTCGGCTCTCCCTGGCTGCCGGTAGTTATGAGGATGACTTCTTCTGGAGGCAGGCTGCGGGCCTGATTCACGGTGACTAGAGTCCCGTCGGAAACTGTCAAGAAGCCAAGCTGGCCGGCCACTTCCACATTCTTCTCGAGGCTTCGCCCGACAACTGCCACCTTGCGATTGTATTTGCAAGCCGTGTCTATCACCTGCTGAATGCGCGAAACGTTGGAAGCGAAGGTAGTGATTATCACCCGGCCGGTCGCCGAAGACACCACTTTGTCGAAGGTTTCGCCTACCACTCGCTCGGGAGGCGTTCGGCCAGGGAGCTCGACACGAACGCAGTCGCACAGGAGCGCCAGCACATCACGGCGTCCCAGGTCCACCAGCTTGTCGTAATCGGTAATAGAGCTGCCGACGGGTGCTCCATCAAACTTGAAATCGCCGGTGTGAACGATAATTCCGGCCGGCGTGTGCATGATGAGACCCACGGCATCGGGGATGCTGTGACTGACTCTAAAGAACTCAATCTCGAAGTGCCCCAGCTTAATCCTATCTTCCGGTTTGACGATATGCAGCTCGGCGTCACGCAGGAGACCCCGTTCCTTGAGCTTCACGCTGACCAGGCCGTGAGTCAAGGTGGTGCAGTAGATGGGAACGTTCAAATCTGCCAGCAGGTAAGGAAGGGCGCCAACGTGATCTTCGTGTCCGTGGGTCAGGATGATTCCACGGACACGATCCTTCTTGTCCGAAAGATAGGATTAAGCTGGGGCACTTCGAGATTGAGTTCTTTAGAGTCAGTCACAGCATCCCCGATGCCGTGGG
>JAMDCE010000214.1 GCA_023489135.1 Chloroflexota bacterium | reverse complement strand
AGACCGTGGTCAAGCCGGGGATGATAATCATTCCCCATCCGAACACTTTCCTGCCGCTGGCCGGCTATATGGTGCTCGGCGACCCGGTGGTAGTGACCGAGACCGGCTGCGAGATTCTGTCCGAGACTGAAAGAAAACTCTTCAGCGTAGATTAGACGATCCGGACGATCGGCAGGTGCGCCGCTGCGCCGATGGGCCAAGCCGTATCCCAGCAGGCGCCTTGATTATGCATGTAGGAGGACTACTTTAGATTATGAAACGCGGATTGATGGAATGGAACCGCACTGAAGTTCCCGAGGAAGAGCTGGCAAACCGCCTGGACGCGGTTCGCCGAGGGATGGCCCGGGACAATTTGGATGCTATCCTGGCTTTGGGCGATTCCTACGAGACGGGCGACTTGAACTACCTCACCAATTTCTCCCCCTACTGGTTCAATGCGATGCTCGTTCTTGCTCAGAGCTCCGACTCGTTGGTGACCACGCTCAACGCCCGCGTGCACGGATGGATAAAGGAAGTCAGCCGGGCCGGCGAGCTCAAAGCATCGAAGAACCTTGGTCGAGATGCCGCGGCGGTCCTGGCCGAAAAAGGAATCGAGCCCAAACGCATCGGGGTCACCAGACTGGATCGGCTCCCCTACGGGGTCTACCAGGCTCTGCGCGAGGCTCTCCCCGACGCCGAGGTGGTCGATGCCACCGCCCTCGTCGAGTCTTTGCGCTTGAAGCCGAGCGAGTCCCAGATCGGCCTGCTGCGCCGGGCGGCCGCCATGAGCCTGGAGGCCATCGCAGCCGAAACCGCGCCGCGGGGACGCAAGCAGTGCGAAGTCGCCGCCGATATCGAGCATCGCCTTCGCTACGCGGGAGCCGAAGACCTTCACATCCTGATCACTTCGGGGACTAAGGCCGCGAACTGGCCGGCCATCGCCAAAGAAGAAGCCATCGAAGGCCCGGTCCTGGTTCGCGCCATCGCCGCTTACAAAGGCCACTGGGCCGAAGTGGGACGCACGCTGGACAGTGGCAGCGGGGCCAATAAAGCCGCCACTGACCTGATGACCGCTCGCTTCCAGGGCGCCGTGGCTCAGTTGCGACCGGGTGTCAAAGTTGGAGACGTCGTCGCCGGGCTCGTCGAGAACCGGGGATACGATTATCGAGGCATTTGCGCCGTCGCCCCTTACACCGCTCTGCCGGACATCGAAGGCGAGTGGAGCGTCGCTCAAGTGATACCCGAGGGCGCCGTCGTAGTTCTGCGAGCCGGCCTGATTTCGCCGGAGGGCATCCGAGCCTTCCAGAGCGACACCTTCCTGGTCGGAACGGGGGGAGCCGAGAGGCTGAGTTAACGGCCCCGCGCATGCTTAAGGGGTTTGACGCCTACTGCCGATGGCCATAGCTGCTCGAACCCTTGACCGGGGGCGACCGGCCGGTCGCCCCTACATAATATGCGTGGGCTGGTTCTATTTGGAGGCCGCTCAGAATCGAGCACGATGCTCTTTTGGAAGCGTCTTCTCTCGGTTAACTCGTAGGGGGTCCGATTTGCCGGTCAGATCCCACGCAGGTTGGTAATGCGCATCACGCGTTTCTAGCCTGCGCCCCGAGAGCGCCGGACTGCCGGCCAGCTCCCCACCCAAAATCAGTTCACGTTCACCGCCGGCTGTTGCTCCGCTAGCTCCGCCTTTCTCGATGCCAGGCCGCTTCCGTGCCAGTATTCCCAGTCGTATTCCGTGCCGTTTTCGCAGCACACGCGACACATATTGAACATCGGCGAGGTGAAGCCGTGCCGCTCACGGGCTTTGAGGAACTCCTCTCCGATGCGCAGAAAATATTCCAGCGGAGGCGGTTCCTGGCCGGCCAGTTTGGAATCCCCTTCGACGCACCAGAATCCCCCCTGTCGGGGCAAGACCCCGTGGCTCATCAGGAAATTGTAACCCCCTGCCGTCGACTGGACGGCCTCCTCGACCGTCTGGAAGCCCATGGGCCGGGCCATCTCCACCCCCGGAACGAAGCTGGGAATAACGTTCCCCGGGCCCCAGAAGTCCACCGCCCGGATCGTACGCTTTATCCAGTCGTCGTACCCCACCACGCTCGCCTTTCCCGGGCACATGATCTCGAACAATCCCTTGTCCCAGACCTCGATGTTGGGCATAACACTGGGCACTCCGGTGTCGTGCAGACGCCTCCAGCCTTCATCGTCCTGAGCCGCTACCTGGAAGTTGGTGGGGTACCACACGTGCAGCCGCTTGCGAATAGTGTTCAAGAACTCGCACCATCGGTCGACGTCGGACTTCCCATCCTGCGACGAGGTTATCGTGCCCGCGGTCAGGAAGAGGTGGCGGAAGCGGCGCTCGTGCAGGGCCACTTCCAGAACGTCGGCCACCTGTTCGGCCTGCTTGCGCAGGATCATCGCCTCCCCGCCCTTTTTCTGCGAGCCGGCGTGGACGGTGAGATCACAGTACAAGCACTGCTTGCCCAGCGAGAAGAACTCGCAATATTTGCTCACGGTGACGAACAGCATATCGGCGTTGGTCTGCACGATGGACGCCATCGGAACGCCGTCTATCTGGCGGTTGAAGTAGCGCGGCAGGGGATCGAACCGGATCTTTCCCAGACGCAGGCGTTCGGACGGGTCCACCCGGTAATAAAAGACGAACTCCCCCTCCACGAAATCCACCACGTATGGCGAATCGTCGTAGGTTCTGGTTTGGATGATAGTCCCGTCGGCCGTGCCGTCTTCGACGTAGAAATGAAGTGGAATCTTATCTTCGTACACCACCGACTTTCCCCGGTCATAAGAGAACAGCCAGAAGCCTTTGAACACGATATCATCGCGGCTCTTCAGCTCTTCCCGGGCCGCGTCCGTGAACCGCTGCCCCAACCTCAGGGCATCCGATTTGTAGATTATGGGCTGCGCGATGTGGGGGAACTTCTCGAAAGCTTCGAGCAGGTGCATTACTCTCCTCCTTCTCCTTCGACCTATCTCGATACCAGGCACCGCACCCCGGATTCCTCGAACGCTTGCCTCGCCGAGTCGATCTGCCCGGGATCGAGGCTTGGCAAGCCATCCAGAGGATAGGAGCGATCCAGCGCCTGATACTTGCCAACTCCAAGGCGATGGTAGGGCATTAGCTCTATCGCAGCCTCGTCGCCGAGCAGCTCTCGCAAGAACGCGGACGTGGCCTTGATATTCGGCAAGCCGTCGTTCAGACCCGGGATCAGGGGAATTCGGAACTGAACCTTGGCTCCACTCCGCTCCAGCAAGCGGGCATTGTCCAGGATGCGCCCGTTGTCTCTCCCGGCCAGCCGCCGGTGTTCCCGCGAATCCAGGTGCTTGAGATCAAAGAGAACCAGGTCGGTGAAAACCAGAACCTGCCGGAACGCCGAGGCGGGGACGAAGCCCGAGGTCTCCAAAACGGTGGAGACGCCGGAGTCGCGGCCAAGCCGGAACAGGCCGGCCACGAAATCTGGTTGGCGCAGGGGCTCGCCACCAGATACCGTTATTCCCCCATCCGAGCCGTAGAACGCACGATCGCGGACGGCCACCTGGAACACCTCGGTAACCGACCGCCGCTTGCCGTAGATGCTCAAGGCCTCGGGAGCGCACACGGCGACGCAATCCCCGCAGGCGGTGCACCTGCTGCGGTCAATGCGTGGCAGCCCGTCCTCGACCGGGGTCAGCGCCTCCTGGGGACAGGCGCCGAAGCATTTCCCGCAGCGGTTGCAGCTGGTCCGCGCAAAGCCCAGTTGAGGCTCAGGGCCGACCGATTCCGGATTGCTGCACCAGAGGCAGCGCAGGGGACACCCTTTCAGGAAAACCGTCGTTCGGATGCCCGGCCCATCGTGCAAGCAGAACCGTTGGATGTTGAAAACCGTGCCCCAGATTTCTTCCATCAATTCAGTAAGAACCTACCGGAGCTAAACCCCGCTCAGGCTGTGCTCTGTGCGCTGAATAATCTCGTCCTGAACCTCCGGGCTGAGGTGAATGAAATAGGCGCTGAACCCGCCCACTCTAACCACCAGGTCGCGGTATTTCTCAGGATGAAGCTTGGCGTCTCGCAGCACGCTGGCATCCACGATGTTGTATTGAATGTAAGTGCCGCCAGCCTTGAAGAAGCCCTCGGTCAATGAGATTATCTTGTCCCGCAGCTCCTGCGTCTGACACAGGGGCGCCGAGAGCTTGATCGTCAGTATCCCCGCGGTGGATTCCTTGAAATCGGCTTTCAGGGCAGAGTTGAGCAGCGCGGTGGGCCCGCTGCGGTCCATACCCTGCATGGCCGACAGCGAGCCATCGGCGAGCGGCTCTCCCGCCTTGCGCCCATCGGGGGTGGCGGCCAGCCGCTTCCCGGCCATCCAATGCCAGGCCTGCCCATTGCGATTGATGGCATAGGGCCAGCCGAAAATGTTCTTCTCCGAGAACAGCACGCCGGCCGTGTACTTGCCCACGTCCCTGGCCATTCCGTCGGGCGCGTCCAGGTCGTTGCCGTACTTGGGCGCCGAGAGACACATCTGCCTGATCTCCTGTCCCCTCTCGTCCGCGAAGTCGCCGTCCAAAGCCTCCAACAGCTCGGACATGTCTATCTTCTGCTCGTCGAAGACCAGCGACTTCACCGCCACCAACGAATCGGCAGCCGAGACGATGCCCCGGTCCTTCTTGTACTGCACCGAATAGCGAGGACAGCCCCCGGCCGTGATGTCTTTGCCGCTCTCCAGGCAACCCGGGACCAGCACAGACGTTAGAGGCCTGGGAAAGATCTCCTTCCGCACCTGATCGGCCAGGCGATCGTGCCATAGCTGCCAATGAATCACGTGCCTGGCCTGCTTCTTGAAAGCTTCCAAGAAGTCGTCGAAGGTCAGGAAGTTCCGAGCATCGCCCGTTTCCAAGCCCACACGCTTGCCGGTCTGGGAGGCAATACCATTATGTAAAGCCAGGTCGACGCAGAGGGGAATGTTCAGGTAAGACGCGGGAATGATGCCCATCTCGTCCCAGGGCAGCGCCTGGGAGCAACCGTAGGGCTGCCAGTAGCGCGCGCTCCCGATGTCGGCTCCCCGCTCGAATAAGTAGTTCACCACGTGATCGGAGTTCTGAAATTGAGGAATGCCTCCGCCGGCGCGCCAGTTGGTCTCCAGGGCCTTGCGCATCAACCAGGAAGGCGTATCCTTCTGCCAGCGTACCGCTATGTGGGGCTCCGCGTACTTGACCAGTCCCGCGACGTGAAGGATAAGGTAGCTCAGCTCGTTGCTGGCATCTTCCCCGGCCCGGTCCGGCCCGGCAATGCCCAGATTGCTGAGGTAGCCCTTCTGGCTGTGGTCCCGATAGCTAACGTCCATCACCCAGTCGCAGCGAGCGGCGAAGAGAAGGAACTCGTTGATGAGGTCGAAAGCATCCTCCAAAGTCAGGCGCCCCTCTTCCCAATCCCGCTTGAAATGGGGGTAGAGGTACTGATCCGGCAGGCCCCACCCGCCGGGCGGGAATGCCGCTGCCTCCAGCTTGAGAGCCAGACACACCAGAATCACACTTTGCACGGCCTCCCGAAAGGAGCGCGCCGGATGCTCGGGCACCCAGGAGCACGTCTCGGCGATCCCCTCCAGTCTGGAACGCACCTCGGGGTCCGTCTCCCGCGCGGCCATCTCCCGGGCCAGCTCGGCGTGGCGCCTGGCCAGGGTCAGCACCGCCTCCAATCCGATGATAGCGGCCTGCCAGAAATAGAGCCTCTCGATATCGTCGTCGTTCCGTTCAACCCATTGCCGAATCTGCTCCTTCGCCTCTTCGATGAAACCCCGAACCCCCTGGGCGACCAACCGCTCGTAGTCGATGGAGCCGGAAACGGGAGGAAACGTATCGTGGCGCTGGTTGCCCGATTCGACCAGGTCATCATACCAGCTTCCCAGAGTCACCTTGGAAAGCTCGGCAACCCGGTCGGTAACCGTTTTTCCCTTCCAGAACTTGATCGCTTCCACCAGCGTGGCAAAATCCTCGTCGGCCAGGCATCCTTTCTCCTCGGGCCCCCCCATAGTGATACGCCCTTCGAGCTGCTCCCTCTCTTCGAGAAGGGGAATGAGATAGGTACCGGCGCAGTCCACGTGAGGATGAACCCCCCGGAAGAACCGAGTGTCGTTGGAGGCCAGCATTTGCCCTGGGAATAGGGCCAGGGGCAGCTCCTCGGCGATCTTCTTCATCACCTTCGCCCGCCGCAGCAGGTAAGGCTCGCCCTCGGTCTCTTTCCACGACTCGACCGTGAGCCGCGCCCGATCGCTGCTTACCACCTGCTCCGTGTTAAAGAACTCCTCGCGCAAGCGGCCGGCCCAGCGGGTCAGCTTCATATCGTCTATCTTTTCGAGCAACTCGTTATCGACTTGCACCAAGATGACACCTCCAAATTCTGCCGTGCGCGTGTTGGACCTATTCAACCAATCGAGCGATCAAGAAGAACTAAAGGACGCATTCATGACGGGAAGAACGATGACGGAAAACAGTTCGGGGCATAACCTGGCCGCGTTCATTTCACGGATCGACATCACAGAGACCTGTAGCCTGTCCTAGGGGCATCGCCTGGTCGGATGGGCACTTGCAGTAGTACAGGCTTCAACGCCAGTATACGCCGGCCGCTTGCCCTTGTCAATGTATCAAGCTGGCATTGGATCAGGCCGTACCCAGCAGGTAGGGAGTGCGCAGCGGGTGATTTTGAGTTCCTTATTATATGCGACGGCAGGTTGTCTGCGAAACAACTGCTGTCAACCCAGTACCCCTGACATGCCTCATTGTGTTGGCCTATTCCAGGTGCGGATTTGGGTTGACCCGCTGCGCACCCCCCCCCTGGCTGGGACATGGTCAAGGTCCGGGACACGCGCTATGATACCGGCGACGGTCTCAAAATGGCGCTGGAATTGGGAGCCGGCACCACGGGGCAATTCAGCGGGTCTCACGCCTGCCAGGCATTCCTCGAAGGACCGGATTTCGAGATGGGCGAGCTGGCCTTCGCCCACGGCTATCTCAACGGCATTCTGGTGAACGTAGACGGCAAGCGATTCATCGACGAGGCCGAGGACTTCGATCTCTACACCTACGCCAAGCTGGGCCGATCGGTCCTGGCGCAGCCCAGGAACATAGGCTATCAAATCTTCGATGCCAAGGTGTCCGAAATCCTCTCCACCGGCTACAACCGTCGCTACAGGGTGGCCAAGCCCATCGCGGCCGACACCCTTGAGGAACTGGCGGGCAAGATCGACATCAACGAAGAGGCCTTCCTCGCCACCGTGCGACAGTTCAACGACGCGGTTCAGGATGGGCCGTATGATCCGTCGATTCTGGACGGCAAGTGCACCAAAGGCATCGAGCCCCAAAAATCCAACTGGGCGCTCAAGATAGATACCCCGCCGTTCCTTGCCTACCCCGTCACGTGCGGCCTCACCTTCACCTTCGGCGGAGTGAAAGCCGATACCGAATCGAGGGTGATCGATACCGAAGGCAACCCGATTCCGTCCCTTTACGCGGCAGGAGAAGTGGTGGGCTCCTTCTACTTCAACTACGCCGGTGCCTCCGGTCTGATCAAGGGACTGGTTTACGGGCGCATAGCCGGAAGAAACGCCGCCGCCGAGCCAGGCCTGTAGCTTTCTCTCGGAGCGGTTCCGTCGCGTTTTGATGAGGAAAGGCTCCTCTCTGAACGGCGTCAGCTTGCGGGTAAGTATCGTGTCGCCGGTCATAGTAAGAGTCAGGTTTGCGTTCTCCGATTCGTAAAGCATCTAGACCCCGCTTGCTCGTTTGGAGGGCATCTTACTACAGCCGGAAGGCACCGTCAATCTTGCGTGATTCACCACTTCGCCTTCATCTCGCATTTCGGCCTATCTAGTGACCTTGATGTCATTGATGACATCCAAGACGCCGGGGGTATCCCAGGCATTGTCCCCCGCCGCACGCTTCTCCGTTTTCGTGCCGACCGTGCCTGTTAGAGTTACCACTCCACTCTCAACCTCAACGTCGATCTCATCCGCGTTGACCCAACTGTCGACGACCAAAGAGTCCTGGACATCATTCCTGATATCTTCGTCGTCGCGCTTGGTCTGACCGTAATAAGGCCCGTAGTAACTCGAGTAGTAATGGTAGTGCGGGTACGGATAATTGGTCCAGTACCTGGCCATTTCGTCCTCCCACTGCTTGAGCGATTGGCCACGTCGTAGATTCCATTGCACATCGCTGAGCGAGAGCAAAAACTGTGCCTGGTGCGCCACACCGGGAGTAGCCACCGTGCCCCGGCCAAATCCACCTGCGCGAAAGATTCCAGAACCAGAAACCTTGCCCTTGATTAACTGTTCTGGTATAATACCAGTGCACGTAGCCAGCCACTACGTGCGCCTCTATGAATGGAGGGGTGGGTGAGCGGCTAATACCAACAGACTGTAAATCTGTCGTCCGAAAGGGCTACGCAGGTTCGAATCCTGCCCCCTCCACCAGACCCGGCCGAAGCCACTCGGTCACGAATGAGCTTCGCGAGTGCGAGCAGATCGCTTCATCTTTCGCCACCGCGCGTGCAGCCAGGAGACGAGCTAGTCCGTTGTTTGATGAGAACAGCTATTGGCGAGGCTCTCAAAGAAGAATTTTCGGGCATAGGAAGAAAAGGCGTTTCCGTGCAGGAGATTAGACTTGAGGTGTCTCACAGGCTCAGGACTCTTGAGGCACGCGGTCAATAGGCCAATTTCCGTCACGTCGCCTACCAGCACGGCTCCGACCAGCCGATTCCCCTCGAAGATCAGCTTGCGGTAGTGGCCGTCGGCGCTGGAGCATATTTCCTCCTGTTTCTCATCGGTTCGGTTCGTGGAGCCCACCGACGCAAACGGGATGCCCAGAGGAAAAGAAATGTTCATGCGAACGTTTCCTAGGTACTCGGTTCCGATCCCGGCCATGTTCAGTCCTGCCACTCGCCCCTGCTGGACGGCGTTGAACCAGGTAGCGTTCATCTGTGCCTGCCCCGTGATTCGGTCGACCCCTTCAGCGACGTCGCCGGCGGCGTAGATGCCGGAGACGTCGGTATTGGCGCGCTCGCCGACCACGATGCCTCGACCCACGCGCAACCCACAACTCTGGACCAGCTCCAGATTGGGCCTGACTCCGGTAGCTACGATGACCAGGTCCCCTTCGACCACGCCTCCTGATTCAAGGGCAACGACCTTGCGTCCGCCCGAATCCTCTATCTGTCGCACCCCATCTCCCAGTCGTAGATCGACTCCAAGCTGCACCAGGGCGCCCTGAACGACGGCCGCGCCCCCCTTATCGAGCACGAGCGGCATTACCTGGTCGAGTTTCTCTATGAGAGTGGCACTCAGGCCTCGATGAATCAGGGCGCCCAGGCTTTGCATTCCTATCAGCCCAGCGCCCACTATCACGGCGTGCCCGCCTCTTCCGGCCCACCGGTCGATTCTTTGGGCGTCTTCGGCCGTCCATAAGGTGAATATACCTGGTCCCTGCACGCCGGGAATGGGCGGCACCATGGATCGCGACCCCGTGGCGATGAGAAGGTTGTCGAACTCAAGAGCGTCTCCGTGCTCCAGAAGAACCTCTCTCGCTTCCGGATCGATGGAGACGGCTCGCCGGCCGAAGAGCGTTCGAACCTCGTGGCGCCGGTAAAACCCTTCGTCGACAAAGAACATCTCGTCGTAGGTGATGTGGCCGGCCAAGTAATGAGTCGCCAGAACGGGGGAATAGGCCCGACCGGACTCCGGTGAAACCATGACTATTTCATCCTCGCCACACACTTCACGTATGGCTCTGGCGGCGCTAATCCCCGCCCCCCCATTGCCGACTATGACGTGGCGCTTCATCGGCCGCTCCCGATCACGCGCCCGATGGCGACGGCAGCTCGCGCCCTGCGCCCCCGGCCAAGCTGACGGCACTCGAAGTAGGTTAGAGCGCGGGGCCGGCAACTCCGGACGCAAGAGGGATTTCCCTGGCAAAGATCGCACTTTGACGCTTTCCCGGTGTCGGGGTTCATCTTGATGGCGCCAATCGGGCAGGACACAATGCACATCCCGCAGCCCACGCACCTGGCCGAATCCAATTCTACCATAGCCGCCTCCAGGTGTCGGGCCAGGGCGCCCGTCGGGCACGTGAGAACGCAGGAGGGCTGCTCGCAATGCAGGCAGAGCAAGGGAACCCAGACCCCCAGGTCAGGAAGCCCTATGATTCTGATCCGCCCGGAGTCGGCGGTCGACGAGGATTGATGCGCGGCCGCACAGGCCGATACACACTCGCCACAACCGTCGCAGCTTTGCGGGTCGAAAGCTAGAATGCGGGTCAAGACAGCACATCCCAGGAAAACATCGGCGTCGGAGACTTCCTCGCGTGGCACGCTCTTTATAGGTCAAAGACATCGGATTGTCAAGGATAGGGACATTTGTCCTATCTAGGTAAACATCAATCGTATTTACACCATTATCCCGATGTTCCATACTGAAACCACGCATCGAAGATGGATCCTCGTTGGCAGTGACGTATCCTTCCGAAGGCCGGCCAGGAGTCTCGGTTATGATGGAGAACGGATGATGCTGCACCCAGAGGTACAGGACCTGCGAACCGCCATCGCGTACCTGGAACAAGACCCCGCTGAGATACTTCGGATTCGTGAAGAGGTTGATCCAAAGTACCAGCTGGGCGCGATAGCCGAAAAGCTGTACGGGGGACCCGGCCTGATATTCGAGAAAGTCAAGGGCTTCGACGTCCCGGTTGTGTCCAACCTTTTCTCCAAAGGTCGTCTGGCCAAGCTGTTTGGCACCACGCCCGACCGGTTGGCATCAAAGTTGATCGAGGCCGTTCGAGCAACCCTCGCAACGCCGCTAGCGCCTCAAATCGTCGCGACCGGTCCCTGCAAGGAGGTGATCGTTCGCGAGAACATCGACCTCAACGCTATGTTCCCGATTCCGTGGCTAACCCCTAGAGACTGCGGAAACTACCTGGGGGCTTCGCTGATAGTCTGCAAGGATGCGGAGACCGTTGAAAGGATCATGTTCTGGGCCCGAGGCACGGTCAGGAGCGCGGAGAAGCTGCACCTC
>JAMDCE010000660.1 GCA_023489135.1 Chloroflexota bacterium | reverse complement strand
CAAATCAGGCGTTATTAAGCGACCAAAATGCTAGAGGATAGGCCAACCAGGGCGAAAAACCCAGATTTACTGAGACAGGCTCAGCCGGTCGCCCCTACGAGTTGTACCTGGGTTACTATTGCTTGGCAACAGGGTCGGAGCCCGGCCGTAGGGGCGAAGCATTCGCTCATCGAATCGTGCAAATCGCTGGAATCTGAAGGCGAATGCTTCGCCCCTACGCTTAGAATCGACCGCGATGCTCGTTCTTGAAGCGTTTCCGCTCGGGCATCTCGTAGGGGCGACCGGCTGGTCGCCCTCGCAGCGTCCGATCAAGACGTCCGCCACTACGCCCTGATCTCCTCGCGGAGAAACTTCGTGTACGATATGCCGAAGCATATCGTGGTCAGAGCTATCAGGCCGACGATGTGAGGCCAGATGACCAGCAGACTCTGGGTAACCGAAAGCGGCGATGGAATCATGCCCACCACGTCGCGCACGAGCACCGGCCCCAACGTCCTAACCCCCGGGTTAAGGACCGTGACCGTAGCCTCCTGAAAGAGCGTGCTGGGGGATATGCGGCTTATCATCTGATTGGTGTTCTCGTGCCGAATCATGTCGGCCGCGGCGGGGTCCTGTCCCAACGGCACCAATGTGTTGGCCAGAATTCCCGAGATCATCGAGATAAAGAAGACTAAGAAGATCCACGCGGCAATCCCTGCCAGGGCCGAAGTGGCCGTCTGCCGAAACAGAATCGAGAACAGAATGGATAGGGCCATCCAGAAGGCCACGTAAGCGATACAGATCACCAGAAAGAGAAAGACGCGCACCACCTCGTCCAAGGTGGGGGCGATGCCGATCATCCGCAGCCCCAGGCCGCCGACGATCAGCAGTATGCTAAGCAGCATGAGGCTTATCGTGGCCAGACCGGCCAGGAATTTGCCGTTAATCACCGCGTCCCGGAATATCGGCTGAGACAGGATCCGGCTCAGCGTGCCGTTCGATTTCTCGCTGTTGATGGCATCGAACCCCAGAGCGATCCCCACCAGCGGCCCCAGGAAGCTGATGAAGGAGATGAACGGGGGAAGAACGCCACTCGAAGCAGTGAACAGCTGCAGGAAAACGAACTGCTGGTTAGGGTCGTCCGTCAACGCCCCTCTTATCGACTGAGCGGCAACATAGGTGGCCGATATCCCGGTGAGGAAAATGAGCGTAAAGAGGATGATGAACCGTTTGCTGCCGAAGTGATCGGCGAACTCCTTGTCGAAGACGGCTATCAGTCCACGCATGGCTTCAACCCTCCCGGAAGTACTTGAAGTAGATTTCCTCCAGACCGTAGCCCCGCATGCGGAGGTGAAGCAAGGGCGTGGCGAACTTGACCGCCAGTCCGTTGATAGGCTCCCTCAGGTCGCGCTCGGAACGCACCAGCGCGAGGTCCCCGCTTCGCTCCACTCCGCTAACGCCCTCCAGGCGCCTCAGCGCGGCGATGAATTCCTCGGACATTCGCGCCACCTGCACCTCGGTGGTCAGCTGCTTGCCCGCCAGCGCGCGCGTCCCCAGATCCTCTATGCGCCCCTCGGCAACTATGCGCCCTTTGACGAAGATGCAGATTCGGTCGCATATCTGCTGCACCTGCTCCAGTTGGTGGGACGAGAGCATTATGGTCATGTTCTGCTGCCGGCTCATTCTCACGATGAGATCCAGCAACTGGTTCACGCCGTCGGGGTCGAGCCCCAGAGTCGGCTCGTCGAGGATGACCAACTTGGGAGATTTGATCAGAACGTCGGCTATTCCCAGCCGCTGGCGCATCCCACGAGAGAAGTGCCCGGCATTCTTGTCGGCGGCATCGGATAGTCCCACCTGATCCAGCGATTCGGTTATCTTGACCTCGGCTTCCTTGTCGGACAGTCCATTCAGGCGAGCCGTGTACCTCAGGTTCTGCCGGGCGGTCAAATCCTCGTAGAAGCCCACGTTTTCGGGAAGATATCCCACCAGGCTTTTGACTTTCAACGGGTCTCGGGTAGAGTTGTGCCCGCAGACCTGAACGGTGCCCAGGGTGGGCTCCGTCAGTCCCAGGATCATGAGGATGGTCGTCGTCTTGCCGGCTCCGTTGGGACCCAGCAAGCCGAAGATCTCGCCCTCCCTGACGCGCAGGTTCAGGTGATCCACCGCCGTGAATTCGCCGTACCTCTTGGTTAATTCCGACGACTGCACGATAAACGACCGCGCGTCGCCGCCGACATCGCTCTGTCTAACGACGTCGCTCGTTTTCTCAACAAACGTTTCGGCCATGGCTTATCTCCTGCCTAGACGAGTGAAGAGACCTCCCAGACCTGCTATCACGATCGCGACCAGAATGATCCCAGCCCAACCCCACAGGGTGGACGTCTCCACGGTCACTCGCAGCTGCTGCTTGTCCGAGGCCCCGCCGGAGGCGCTGGAGGCGTTGAGCGTCACCAGGTAATCGCCGGAGATTGCCTTGCCGGACGGCTTGACGGTCACCTTCACCTCTTGCGTGGCGCCGGCTGCCAGGGAATCGACCTTGTCGGGGCTGAAGGTAACGTCCCAGGCGTCGGGCTTGCTGGAGGTAAACGAAATGTTGCGGAGCTCTGCCGATCCCTTGTTGGATACCTGGAAGGTAACGTTGGTGGGCTGACCGGCGGTAGCTTCCGTGCTGAGCCGGCCGGAATCGGTGGCCAGCGACATCTGGTAGGTGCCGGCCAGGACCACCTTCAGATCGAGCGTGGCCTTCTGAGTTCCCGCGGTAGCTTCCAGTTTGACGGGATATTCACCCGGTTCCGCTTTCGGGGATGGGGTTATGCTTACGTCCAGGCCCTTGGTTTCGCCATTCTTAACTGCCAGCGAAGAGATCTGCGTGTCCTCGTATGACGGCTTTATGGTAACTTGCCAATCTTGAGGCTGAGCCGTTGACAGCCCGATGGTCCGCTGCTGGTCCCCATCGTTGACCACGTCGACCTTGAACTGGAACTTGCCGGTGGTGGGCCCCTGAATCTGAGGATAGATGGTGTTGAGCTTTATGCCACCCACCGGCTTGGCCTCGATGGCCACGTTCAGGTCGAGGATAGACTTGATGGCACCATCCTCGGTCGCGGCCTGAAGCACAATCTTGCTGTTCCCCTCCACCGCATCCTCACTCGGCTTCACCGACAGCGTAAGGGACTGACTCTTACCGCTTAACAGATTGAGAGTGCGGACGCCGTATCCTCTGTCTTTGATGGTTGTCTCCCATCCCTTGGGCGCGGATGCCACGGAAAGACTAATGGTCTCATCCGCCTTGCCTTTGCTGATCACGTCGAGGGGGAAGGTGATGTCCTGGCCCTTTCCGGCGACGATGCTCGGATACGTGGTCGTCAGCTGGAATCCCCGGGCAGACAGCAGTGCCGGCTCGGGATCGGCCGCCAACGCCGATAGTGGGACAAGAGTGGCTACAATGAGTGACGCGAGAATGGACAACGAACAGATAACGGACAGCTTCTTCATCTTCTGACACCTCCTTGCTTCTCTGGCAAGTTTTCTAGGTCGCCGTTGACTGGCCCAATCATCTCCTCCACCAGCACGCGCGACGCGTGGGCGCACCCCCACATCTTTTTGCTCCCCCGGCAATCAGGACGTCCTGACCGGATTACACGCGCCTTCCAATCTGCAGAGTGCTACCCGGTACTGCGCTTGGGGTTAAACTACTGAGTAGTCTCGTAGAATTGGTTTGGAAGAACCTTAGAGCTTTCTTAGAGCTCACTTAGAAAGTGCCCCCACCCCCTCCCACGTGCTAGAATCAGAATGGTATAATCTCGCCGGTGGCAGACAATAACGTATTGTAGCGACTGCGCAAATCCAGGTCAAGTTAAATGGTCCAAGAGCGAATCGAGCAAGAGGTATCATCCGTAGAGAAACAGCATGGGGCCTTCGCCGCTCTAGCGGCAGTGGCTTCGGCGCTGGCGGGCGCATCGGCCATAGAGGATGTTCTTGGCGTGGCTCTGGAACGAGCCAAGCTCTATTCTTCCGTAGCCCGCGACCACGCCGAGATGCAGGCCGTGATCAATTCGCTGGGAAGGTGAGGGAGGCCCTGCCGGACCTGGTGCTCCTGGATGTGGGGCTGCCGGAGATGGACGGATTCGAGACCCTCAAAATAATACGCGAGACCTCTCGCGTTCCGGTCATCGTGCTAACGGTCCGGGCGGACGAGCGGGACAAGATTCGAGGGCTGGAGCTAGGCGCCGACGACTACGTCACCAAGCCGTTCAGCCCGGGGGAGCTGGAAGCGCGAATGCGCGCGGTTCTGAGACGCTCCGACACCTCCTCGCCCTCGACCCACGGCTTGCTCGACGTGGACGACCACCTTTCAATCGACTTCGACGAGCGCGAGGCCATCGTCGGCGGCCAGAGGGTCGCCCTCCGCCCCACCGAGCACCGTCTGCTGTACCACCTGGTTCAAAACGCCGGCCGAACCCTGTCCTACGAAACCCTCCTGGCCCGAGTCTGGGGCCACGAATACCGCGATGAAATCCACTACGTGCATCTTTATGTCACCTACCTGCGCCAGAAAATCGAGCCCGACCCCCAGAACCCGCGCTACATTCTGACCAAGCGAGGGGTGGGATACAACTTCCGTCCGCTGAGCGGGCGGGGGTAGGTGGCGTTGGGGGGCCTTTGCCAGGACTTTCGGCAACCTCTCGGATCAAGTACGTGGCCTGAACCGGGATGAAGGCGTGCCCCCACTCATATATGCCGTGCGTTATTCCGAAGGCGGCCAGCCATCTCAGATGATGCGCAAGGGCAAGACGACTGTGCTTGCGCGATTGAAGCGCTATTGCCACGCCCAAGGTGAAGAAAACGAGGCCGTAGGCAAAGTAGACGATAACCTCGTTGATTATAAGAATCTGAAGAAAGCGTTCCACCGGTAGATCAGCGTCCCTTCGGTTTGAACCAGATTCACTTTCACGGTGGAGGACGAGGCCTTACTTCTGCACGATCAATCCACTGACGACGGTCGAGCACACGAAGTCGTGGGGGACGACGTTGCTGCCGATTATGCAGTTGCGCCCTATTTGAACACCGGGTGGGATAACCGCGCTCTTGCCTATGACCGTGATGCCCACGGTAAGGCACTGGGGATAGCGGCGATTGGGGGTGTAATCATCTCCGTAACCGATGTGAGCGCCATCGCCGACGTGGACATTCTTGTCCAGTATGGCTTTGTCGATGATGGCCTCGCGGCCGATGCTGGCATCGTTCAAAACGATGGAATCGCGTATGACCGCTCCCTCCGCCACCACAACTCCCGGTGAGAGAATCGAGTGCTCCACCGTTCCGTGAACGATGCATCCGTCGCAAACAAGGCTGTTGACGATCCTTGCTCTTGACCCGGTCCGCACAGGCGGGTGATACTCCGGCCTGCTGCGCACGGGCATTTCGCGATCGTAGAGGTCAAGCTCGGCGACCGGGGCCAGCATATCCATATTGGCCTCCCAGTAGGACTTTATCGTTCCTACGTCGCGCCAGTAGCCCTGGAAACGAAAGCCGTAGACCTTATCCTGCTTGACCATCAAGGGAACCACGTCTCGACCGAAGTCGTGAGCGGTGATCCTGGACGCGTCTTCGACGATCCTGGTTTTCAGCTTGTCCTTGTTGAAGACGTAAACACCCATAGAGACCAGATTCGACTTGGGTGACTTGGGCTTCTCGTCGAAGACCATCACCTTGCCTGTGTCGTCGAGCTGGAGAATTCCATAGCGACTGGCCTCGTCCCACGGTACTTCCATAACCGCGACGGTGAGGTCGGCCCCTTTCTCGTGGTGGAATCGAACCATATCGTCGTAGTTCATCCGGTAGACGTGATCTCCGGAGAGAATCAGTATGACGTTGCCGCGGTGATCTTCGACGAAGTTCAGGTTCTGGTACACGGCGTCCGCCGTTCCCTTGTACCAATCCTCGTCGTGTCTGCCGAGATAAGGCTGCAGCAGGTGAATGCCCCCTTGAACGCGATCCATGTCCCAGGCCCGACCGACTCTGATGTGGTCGTGAAGAGACCGGGGGCGATACTGCGTGAGGACCGCGACGTCGGAGATGCCAGAGTTGAAGCAGTTGCTCAAAGTGAAGTCGATAATGCGATACTTGCCTGCAAATGGCACGGCCGGCTTGGCGCGCTTATCTGAAAGAATGCCCAACCGGTTGCCTTGTCCACCCGCCAATATAACTGCTAAGACCTTGCCCTTCGCCACAGCCCTTCCTCCAGTGTCCGAGGATTTGATTGTCAACGCGTGAATTATAGCCAATTTGGGTGATAGGAATCCAGGTATATGTGGAAGATGCTTGATGAGGCATGCCTATTCCGAAAGGTACTCGGCGGGTATCCAGCCCACGTTGCCGGCGGGATCCTTGACGTTCCGCCAGCGCAGCTCTCCTACCGTCCGATCCTCGCCCACTATTTCCATGATCGCGTTGTCCGGCCAGGCCACCAGCCTATCGGCCATATTGGGAGTCCGCCGGACGTAGACCCCGACACCGCCGGTGTTGACCACTTTGACGGTCTTCCTGGCAGGCGCTTGGGTTGGCTCGGGTTGTGGCGCTTCCTGCTCCGCGACGGCTTCGACAGGGGCCCTGGCCGGCGCCGGCGGTTCCGACAGCTTGGGAGGAGCCTTGGTCCCGCCGAACAAGTTGGCGACTATACGATTCTGGGACGTCGCGAGGTCGGGCAATTTCACGTCCAGACCCGTTAAGAGGATGGCGCTCACCACGCCGAAAAGGAGAAAAGCGAGGAGGAAGACGGCCGTAGTGTGGATGTCCCCTCCATCCGCATCAGGCCGGGCCAAACTGGGATCAATTCGTCGAGTCACGGTCAATCCCCCACTGAGTAGTCATTTCCCTCGATGGGAAGCAGTGCCCCGGCCTATCGCCCCCCACCCTGGACGGACGCCGTCCCTACAGGACCGAGATCCTCATGCCCCACAAAGGAGCCTGATTCGGGAGTCGCCGACTTTCAGCAGTGATTCCTATCTAAATTATACTTCGCCCTAAGCAACGGGTCAAGCTGAGGCGGGTGCGGAAGCATCCGGAACTCGGTGCGGGCAGGGAAGCGGCTGTCAACGGATTCGGGGATCGGATTGAGCGGATTAGCTTCTGCTTATCCGCTCAATTCGGCCCAGGAATCAGCCGACGGCGGGTGGAATCCAGACGCCCACCCCCTCAGCGCCGGGCCCTCAACGAACGGTGTTGAATAGGCTCAGGTAGTCCCGGAGGTAGCGCGTTATCAGGAAATGCTCGCGGACGTATTCTCGCCCGGCTTCTCCCATTTCCGTTGCTTTGACCGGGTCTTGCAGCAGCTCCAAGGTGCGGGCGGCGCATTCTTCGGTCGTGGTGATCAGGTACCCGGTCCGATTATTGGGGATTTGCAGCGGGATTCCGCCTACCTTGCCCGCGACTACCGGTCGCCCTTTCCAGAGCGCCTCGGAGACGACCAGCCCAAATCCTTCCCGGATCGATTTCTGAAGGACCACCGTCGACGATCTCTGGAAGGCGTTGACCTCGACGTTTCCCACGCCGTTCAAGTTTGACAGGAGGTGAATGTCATAATCCTCGCCGGCCCTCCGAGCGGTTCGCTCGTAGTAGGACCATCCCTCCGGGTCATCCGAGGCCATAGAGGCAACCATCACCAGCTGCAGGTCGGGGACTTCTTTTTTCAGCATCCGATAGACGTCGATCACGCCCAGGGGATCCTTCCACGGGTCAAACCTGGATACCTGGCAAATCATCGGCCGGTTCAAATCCACCGCATAGCGGGTCAAAACTTCCCCCACCGTCTCGATGGGGATGTCCACGTTCTTGGGACTGAGCGGGTCGATGGCCGGAGGGATGGCGAACACGTGCTCCAGTTTCAGGTCGCTCTTTACATAATCGCGCAGGGTGAAAATGGCCCCGTCGTACTGCTCGATGTAGGGG
Organism: Chloroflexota bacterium; assembly: GCA_023489135.1. The sequence continues at coordinate 3,118 of JAMDCE010000660.1, read as the reverse complement.
CGCAGGAAATCCCACACCTCCGGTTGCGCGTCGGTCAGGTCGATGTGGCACCGCCAGACCCATTTGCCGGTCCCTAGTTCGGGCTTGTTCTTCCTCACGAAATCCAGAACGCCCGCCGGTTGGGGATCGTGAACGACCACGAAATCGTATGACTGGTCGAAGAGCTGGGCGTTCATGGCGTTATAGTTAGACCAGATGTTGTACATCTTGGCGGTCCAGGGGATGTACATCCCCTGCAAGCTGTTGTGCATTGCCTTCGTAACGTTAAAGAACTCGTCCGCACCCCGGATAACCTGCCAGTCCGCCTGCAGACCGACGTCGTTCATCAGCGGAACGAGAGTCCCGAGTATCTCTGCCACTCCTCCGCCGAAAGCGGTCGCGTTCAGGTGCAGCACCTTCGCGCCCCGCAACGGCTCCGCCAGGGCTTGAATTTCTCTTACCTTTTCATCGCCGATCACCTGTCGGTATGATTCCAGCGACTTGGGCGTTGTCGCTACTGATCCAAACATCTATCCTGCGCACCTCAACGAATTGAACAATTCCAGGTAGTCCTTTAAGAACCTTGTGATCAATCGTTTCTCTCGAATGTACTCCCTGCCGTTTTGTCCCATTTTCCGAGCCACGTCCGGGTGCTGCAGCAGGTAAACCACTCTATCGCTGCATTCCTCGACCGTGCTGACCAGGTATCCGGTAACCCCGTCTTTCACCTGGAGCGGGAATCCGCCCACTCGGCCGGCCACCACGGGTCGGGCTTTCCACAGGGCCTCGGCTATTCCCAGGCCGAATCCTTTGCGAATCGATTTCTGAATCACTACGTTGGAGGCTCTTTGAAACGCATTGATCTCGGTGTTTCCGATGTTGTTGAGCTGAGACAGCAGGTGGATGTCGTAATCCAGGCCGGCCGACCTGGCGCAGCGCTCGTAGTATGACCAGGATTGTGGATCATCAGAAATCATGGAAGCCACTAACACCAGCTGCAATTGAGGAATCCTTTCCTTGGCGAGCCGGTAGGCTTCGATAACCCCCAGGGGATCGCTATACTGATCGAATCGTGAAACCTGGCAGATGATTGGCCGGGTGACATCCAGACTGTACTGTTCCAGAACGTTGTCGATGGTGGCCTGTGAGACTTCCATGTTCTTGGAATCAAGCGGATCGATGGCGGGAGGGATCACCACCAGCTTGGTTACAGCGAGGTCGTGTTTCACCCACTCCTGCGACGCGAATGCCACCGCGTCGAACTCGTCGATGAATGGTCTCAACAGGTCCCACAGTTCAGTCTGGACCTCGGTCAGGTCCAGATGGCAATGCCAGGCCCATTTCCCCGCCGGCCTGCCCCCCTCTACGCGCACGATCTCGTGCAAAATTGCCGCGGCCTGGGGATCGTGGACCACCACGAAATCGAAATCTTCATCGAACAAACGGGCGTTGAGATTGCCGTAAGACAGCCAGGTGTTCTCCATGTCCGGCGACCACGGCACGAAAGACCCGCCGAGCGCCTGGTACATCGCCTTGGACACGCTTTCGAATTCCGCGGTGGAGCGGACGATTTGCCATTCGGCCTTCAATCCCACGTCTTCCATCAGCGGTACCAGCGAGCCGAGTATCTCCGCGACACCCGTTCCAAAGGCGCGGACGCCAAGGTGAAGCACTTTGGCACCCCGAAGGGGTGCCGCCAGCGCCGCTATCTCATCTATGACCTTTTCCCCCACTATGCTCCGGTAGTCTTCGATTGACTTCGGCGTCGTGGGTACGGATCCGTACATTTTCTACAACCCTCCCAGGCTGCGTGCCCCATCGGTGGCCAGGCCTCCGCTCCTCTTCAGCCACGCAGCATAGATTGCGACCCCGCTCTCGCCGGATTCCTTGCTAACTGCCCGTGCCAGGCCCTGAAGGAAACGGGATTCCAGGGCCGCTCCATCCGCACCACCGACGAGCTCGATGGCTCCGGCGGCGCAGCCGATCGCGTTTCTGGGCTCGATGCGGCTCAGGTTATCCCGGAAGGAGGCGCAGCTCGTGTACATGGCCTGGCTAATGGACTTCGGTTTCTTGCTCATGGAACTTGATTGCCTGTCGGTATAGATCCACATATTTGCCCGCGGATGCTCCCCAGGAATAATCCTCCGACATTCCCTTGCGCATCAGCTCTTTCCATGCGTCCCTATGCTTGAAGTTCTCGCAGGCGCGGGCGACGGCGGTCAAGAGCGCATCGCGGTGGTAGTGCTTGAACGTGAACCCGTTTCCATGCCCTGTTCTAGGATTATAATTGTTGACCGTATCAGCCAGTCCTCCGGTTTCTCGGACGATGGGAACGGTGCCGTAGCGCAATGAGATGAGCTGTCCCAGTCCGCAGGGCTCGAAGCGAGAGGGCATCAGGAACATGTCCGAGCCGGCGTAAATCTTCTGGGCCAAATCGGCATCGAAGGTCAGGTACACTGCCGCCTGTGACGGGTACCGGTGAGCGAGCTCTTCGAACAGTCGATGGTACTTGGCTTCGCCGGTCCCCAGGAGAACAAACTGCGCTCCCAGTTCTTGAATGATGGGATCGATGGCCGCCGCGATGAGGTCGAAGCCTTTCTGATCGGCCATTCTGCCGATGGCCCCGATCAAGGGGATTTTAGGATCGGGGGTCAAATTGGCTCGCCGCTGCAGGGCCAGCTTGTTCTCCACTTTCTTGTCGATGGACGCAACATCGTAGCTCACCGCTATGTGGGGGTCCCGCGCGGGGTCGAACACCTCGTAATCGATCCCGTTAAGTATGCCAAACAGTCGGTCCGACCGGTTTGCCAGCAGGTTGTGCATCTGCTCGCCGTATTCCGGGGTCAGAATCTCCCTGGCGTATGACTCGCTGACGGTGTTGATGACGTCAGAGTAGAGGATGGCCTCGCTCATCAAGTTCAAGCAGTTGGGATCTTCGGGGTGCCGCGCCCGGTAAGCATCTCTGTCGAATCCGGCCAGCGCAAGGAAGTGATCGCCGCAAACACCCTGGTACGCTAGATTATGGATGGTGAAAACTGAGGCGCAGCGGGAGTAGAATGGATTGTCGCGGTAGATAGTGTGCAACCAGGCGGGAACGATCGCCGTGTGCCAATCGTTGCAGTGGATCACGTCGGGTTGC
>JAMDCE010000287.1 GCA_023489135.1 Chloroflexota bacterium | reverse complement strand
CGAGGTGTTTGTCCACGCCCTCGCCGGAGAACTTGGCTCCTCCGTTCTCGAGGGTGGGAACGCTTTCGGCGATCCCGGGAATTATCTCGTTCTTGTCGGTGCGCCAGACGAGGTTAGCCGAGCCTGCGTTCTGGACCTCCGCTCCGACTGCGCCTTTGACCTCAGTAGCAACCGACATCGAGCCAACGCCCTGAAGAAGCGTGTCCGGCTCTTGTGACATTATGATGGTCACCGACTGGGCCATCGCGACGGGCTTGGCAGCCTCGGGCTTATTGGCCTGAGCCGTGGGCTTCGCTTCGGCTGCCGGCTTCGCTTCGGCTTTCTTGGCTTCGGCCGGCTTCGCCTCGGTCTTCGATTCGCCCGCCTTAGGCGGTGCGGGCGTGGGTGTTTGCGTCTGGCACCCCGCCAGTAGTGAGCCCACCAAGAGGGCTGATGCCAGCAAGCCAACAAACGCTCTCAGAGTTCTTGACATAAGGTACATCCTCCTGCAAAAGCAATAGACTTCACCGATAGGCATGCCGCGTAAGGGATCGATCTAGGAGAGAAGAGAGCACAATCAGTCCAACCAGCGAGTCTCGAGGCCCGCTTTCTCACCCCACACCCCAACTAGGCCCAGTCTGATTGTCGTCATTTTGCGGAATAACTTTAGGGATAGACCCTTGGGCGTGCACATAGTATCACAGGGACATTGATGAAGTCAATGACACGTGACACGTGACAGGTGAAGCGCATTCTACTACTCCACCCACCGGAGGCATCCAGGGTTGTCAGGCAATCCCGAGTATCTTCTTCACCTGCGCTACGAAGACTGCTGCCTTCTCCACCGACAGTCTGGCTTCGTCACGCCCAACCTGCGAATATATTTAGTAGTCGCTTTGCTGCCTGAGGTCATAAGCGTCTTGCAGGTCTTTGGCAAACCTTCTCTCCATAATCCCGGTTCTGATGAAGTGCCTTCCAAAGAGGTTAATTGCGCCGCCATGGGTCTTCGGTGTTTTCACCTCCGAGGTGGCGACAGCGGCCTCAACAGCGTGAAACATCGCATAATAAGCTCTATTGGCCGCTGCCTTCAGCCTATTGTCCTGCAGCAGGTACTCGGCATCGCCCAACGCCTCGTCAGCCAACTGCAGTTGTCTCTCGACGTATTCTTGAGAACGCTCCGTTGTCATAGAGTATTACGCCTTGAGCTACCACTTCACGCACAAACGGGGAGCCCATCAGGATAAGCTTACGGAACTCCGCAGTGCTAAGATAAACCAGGGATATCAAAAAGGTGTAGTCGCGTTCATAAGTGAGATCGCTGCGGATCTGACTTAGCTTCTCTCGGATAGTTCCAGGGTTTGGACTTATCACCAATATGTCAATATCGCTCTCTCTCTTGGCCGTGCCCCTTGCTGCCGAGCCGTAGAGCACAACGGAATCGATCTGGTCATCCAAGGAAGACATCACCCTGTGTGCGAATTCCTCGGCTGCGTCGCGATATAGAACGTTCAGTTTCTGTGGCATAAAGCGGACCCAATGCCAATTCTCTGTCTGCCGCGTCAAAGCACGATCGCCAGCATTCCTACCGGCCTGATGGAATTATACCACACACGGTTCTTGCAGAATAAACAGCCGCCTGAACTCTTACACTTGTCGGTGGTATAATAGGTTGGTGATCGAATAACCACGATTTGCCTTCGGGTCGGAGGGGAGCAGGTGATAATCGACTTTCACACCCACACTTTTCCGGACGAGGTCCGCAAGGACCGAGGCCGCTTCATGAAGAACGAGGATTGGTTCAGGACCCTTTACGATAATCCTCGGGCGCGAACAGCTGCCCCCGAAGATGTTATCGAATCCATGGACGAGGCTGGCGTGGACAAGGCCGTCTTGTTGGGCTTTTGCTGGTCGCAGCACGAGAACTGCGTGGAGCACAATGATTTCACTATCGAAGCCGTTCACAAGTTCCCCGACCGTTTCATCGGTTTCGCTTCGCTTCAGCCCAAGGCGGGAAAAAGAGCCGTGGCAGAGATAGAAAGGTGCGTGAGCGCCGGCCTAAGGGGAATCGGAGAATGGAATCCTAGCGGCCAGCGGTTTGACCTGAACGAGGACAGGGAAGCGATCGATCCCGTGGTCGAGGCCGCCATTCACTTCGGGATTCCCATTCTGATACACACTACTGAACCGGTGGGACACCATTACAAGGGGAAGGGAGGGGCTGAGCTCGGGCACGTGTATCATCTGGCCAAGCAATTCCCGGACCTGCGCCTGGTGTGCGCCCATTGGGGCGGGGGGTTGCCTTTCTATGAGCTCATGCCCGAGGTTGCCGAATCATCCAGGAACCTGTACTACGATACCGCGGCCTCTCCGTTCCTGTACCGTCCGTCTATTTTCAGGATCGTTCCTCACATCATAGGAATCAGGCGAATCCTCTTCGGCACGGATTTCCCATTGATAGGCCATACGCGCTTCCTGAACGAGATTCGTTCGCAGCATTTGCCGACTGATACCAGGGAAGCATTCCTGGGCAACAATGCGCGAGCAATTCTTGGCCTGGGGGAGTGATGCAGGTGCAGTGGTGAGAACGGGTAATCCAGATTTGTCCGGCGGGTCCGATCAGTTACGCCTTTTCGTCGCCGTCGAACTGCCCGATGAGGTGAAGCAGGCACTCGACGGTGTCGAGGCGCAGCTGGAGCGGCGTATGTCAGGCTTGCCTGGGGCCCGGCCGGCGGAGCAAGCTCTAAAGTTGGTCAACCCCGCGGGCATACACATTACTTTGAAGTTCCTGGGCTGCGTCCCTGCCGGTAGAATTCGGGAAATAGAAGAAGCCTTGGGTCGGGCCTTCCGCAGTGGTTCTCCATTCAGATTGAGCCTGGGAAGTCTGGGCGTTTTTCCGTCGTTCAGCAGGCCGCGGGTTGTCTGGGTTGGGGTGACGGGCGACCTGGAGCGCCTGGCGTCCCTGCAGGCGCAGGTTGAAACGGAGATGGCCGCCCTGGGTTTTGCGGTCGAAAAGAGGCCCTTCAACCCCCACCTCACACTGGCCAGGGTGCGCGAATCCACCGGCATCGCCGAAACGCGATTGATAGGTCAGGCTGTCAAAGACCTGTCGGCCACGCCCATCCACGCCCCTGACATGGTGGTAAGAGGGGCAAGTCTAATGCGCAGCCAGATCTTTCGCCAGGGCGCTCATTACTCCTGCCTGGCCCATTTCGAGTTCCGCGATTTGTCGTCCTAACCCGTCTACCGAGCGAAGTCGTTGAGGAGCTTATTCCACAACTTCTCGCCCACGCGGCCCTTAGAAATGTAGCACGAACCCTCGGGGACTATCGCTCCGCTGCGGCCCCTGATGGCTCCCAGCTCCGGCCGCGAAAGGTCGAAATAGTCCTCGTTGGCTTGTTTCTCACCTTCGTCGATGGTGCACAGGCTGATCTTGAGAAGTTCCTCGTCGTTGAAGGAGTTCAACCAGCTGAACCGCTTTCTCAGCTTGCTTCCTTCAGGCTTGGCCGGCTCAAACTGCGAACGTAAAGAAGCCATAATGTAATCACCTCACTCACAATGGTGGTTGAACCGAGCGAGGTGCAATTTGTGTGCCGCGGGTGAAGTCTTTCGGGCTAACTATCGCGCGATGACAGAGCCACGGCAGCCTCTACCGCGTCCTCGACCGTCGACACCGGAATCACTCCGGCATCGACTTCGCCGCCCCGAGCCAATTGCCACGTGTTGAGGCCGACCACCGGTATTCCCAGTTTCAGGGCCAGGGTTTATGGGTTCTCCGACCTAACCGTCTCGCCGGGAGGGCCGCGTAGAACGCATGAACCTGTCTGCGGCTGTCGGCCGCATTGTAGCACCCGCGGCCGTGTGCTACAATGCGAGCCGGCGGCCTGATCTGGGTTTCGGAGGTGGGGAGGAATGATCGTTAGTAGGACGAGATGGTGCGCCCCGGCCGGGCTATTTGCGGCGGGGGTTTTGGCTCTGGCATTGTTGCTCGGGTCGGGGTGTTCGCTGACTTCATTTGATGCCGGGAGCCCCCATCAAGTCCGGATCGGCATTAGCGGTGGCACGCAAACCCTGTGGCGCTATCTGGCTGTAAGAAGGGAGTCGGTCTCGCGCAGTCTGGGCTCGCAGCTCGCTCTCAAGGCTTTCCCAAGTGAGACCGCCCTGCGCGACAGCTTCCTCAATGGTGAGCTGGACCTCATTGGGACGCTCCCGCCAGCCGTCCCGTTCCTGCTGGAAAGCGGCGCCGACGTGAAATTCATCGTGCCGGTCTCGTGGATTCAGGAGGGCTTCTTGTTCATAGCTCCAAACGACTCCGCTATTACCTCCCTGTCGCAGTTGGCAGGAAAGCGAGTGGCCGTCTTTCCGCGCAGCCATCCCGGGTTCGCGTACTGGCAGGCGTTTCTCCTGAGGAACTACGGCCTGAGACTCGATGCCCTGCGGGCAACGGAGTCGGAGATGCCTGAGCAGCTTCTGCAGGGCGGGCAGTTCGCCGCGGCTGTGACCGGTTCGGCTCAGTGGGCGGCAATGAAGGACAGCGGGGCCTATCACAAGATCGCGGACCTGCGCGAGGAGTGGGGGAAGATAAGCGGGTCAGATCGAATGCTCATGTTCGGCGGCTACGTCGCCCGCTCGGATTTCGTCGATAAGAACCAGAAGCTCGTGAATGACTTCATACAGGTCAACTATGACCTGCTAAGAGAGTATCAGGCGAGCAAAGCCGCGGTGCTTGATGCGCTTGCCGGTGATGGGAGCGACCTGAGCCTGAGCAAGGAACAGAACGAGTTCATAGCGCGGTATCTGGGGCTTGACGATGTGGATCCCAGGCGCATGTTCATCAACGAGCAAGACGTGCGCGATTATGAGCTGGTCTATTCGCTGCTGGCGCAATCAGGGTTCTTGCAGAAGCCGCCCTCGTCCGTGAGGGATCTGTTCTACATAAAGGGTAAGTGACGGTGCTCAGCCGATCTCGCCCGACGAGACGCGGCTTCACCGCGGAGGCGCGGAGGACGGAGAGACAATTGAAGGCTCTGCGTCCTCCGCGCCTCCGCGGTGCGCAAAGTTCCTGATTAAGCGAGTCTTATCCAGCCGCAGACGATAGGGCTCAGCCTCCCCGCGCGATGCTCAGGGCAATCGCTGCCACGCCTATGATGACACAGTAGGCCGAGAATACGCGCAGGCTGCGGCGGCGCAAAAAGCTCAAGAGCAAGTTGATGCAGAGGTACCCCGAGACGGCCGCGGCCACAAAGCCCACGGCAACTGGAAGCCCTCCTAATTGTACGCTGGAGTGAGTCATCTCGCGGATCTGACTCGCCCCGGCCCCGAGAATGATCGGTATCGATAGCAGGAAGCTGAATCTGGCGGCCTCCTCGCGGCTCAACCCCAGAGCGCGGCCGGCCGACATCGTCGCGCCCGAACGGGAGATGCCCGGGGCGATGGCGAACACCTGGGCTATTCCTACCAGCAAGCCGCCAAGAATACCGATGCTTTGCCGCGCATTTATGCGATTAGCGACGAATTCGCTGCCAAGCATGGCGATGGCCGTCACCAGGAGGAACACACCCACGAGGAGCGGCAAGGAGAACAACTCCTCGAAGACCGATTTCAGCAGGTACCCGATAACGGCCGCAGGGATGGTCCCAATCAGGACCGCCCAGGCCATTGTGGCCTTGGGATCAGATCGGCCCGCCGATGTAAAGCTTCGCAGCCAGGCCGCGATCAGTTCGAGCAGATCCCTCCAGAACACGGCCACCACGGCAACTAAGGTTCCCAGGTGGAGGGTGGTGTCGAAAGCCAGGCTCGGCTGGTTCCAACCGAAGAGCCAGGGCACGAGTACCAGATGGGCCGAGCTGCTGACAGGGGCGAACTCGGTCAAGCCCTGCACGATTCCCAGAACTAAGGCTTGAAGAATGTCCACTGGATGAGTCCTCCATAAGCCAAGGTGCGCAATGTCCACCGACATTGCGCACCGATTGTTCGCGTTTGAAAGGTACCTTTTGTAGGGGCGCGCCGTGCCCCTACCTCTAAGCTATGAAGAGCGGCGCGAGGACGAGCGTGATCGTGCTGAGCAGCTTGACCAGAACGTGCAGCGACGGCCCGGCGGTGTCCTTGAAGGGGTCGCCTACCGTGTCGCCGACCACCGCAGCGGCGTGCGTGGGGGTCCGCTTGCCGATCACTTCTCCACCATCGGACATCAGGTTCCCTGCCTCGATGAACTTCTTGGCATTGTCCCAGGCGCCCCCGCCGTTGTTCAAAACCGTCGCCAGCATTATTCCGGCGATAGTGCCGATCATCAGAAAGGCGGCGGTGGCTTCGGCTTTCAGTACCAGACCGACCACTATCGGCATACCGACGGCCAGGACTCCTGGCAGAATCATCTCGCGCAGGGCCGCGCTGGTCGTGATGTCGACGCACCTGGCGAAATCCGGCTTGACCTTGCCTTCCATAATGCCCGGATTCTCCCGGAACTGCCGGCGAACTTCCTCGATGATCTTGCTGGCGGCACGCCCGACGGCGCGGATGGCCAGCGAGCTGAACAAGAACACCAGCATAGTGCCGAGGAGCGCCCCGACGAAGACGTTGACGTTGGCCAGGTTGACCACGTTGAACGTTTTGCCGGTAACCTCGGTCACCTTATCGAGGTAGGCGCTGAACAGAAGGAAGGCGGCCAGGGCGGCCGAGCCAATGGCGTAGCCTTTGGTCAAGGCCTTGGTGGTGTTGCCCACGGCGTCGAGCGAATCGGTGATCTTCCGCGATTCCTCGGGAGCACCCGACATCTCGGTGATTCCGCCGGCGTTGTCGGTGATGGGGCCAAAGGTATCCATGGCCAGGATGAAGGCGCAGGTCATCAGCATGCCCATGGTGGCGACGGCGGTGCCGAAGATGCCACCGTGAGCGCCCACCCCACTTTGCGATCCAAAGAAAAAGGAAAGAATTAGCGCCAGACCTATCACGATGGCCGTGCTGGCCGTGCACTCGAACCCAACGGCGGTGCCGGCGATGATGTTAGTGGCTGGGCCGGTCCGGGAAGCGTGCGCGATTTCGCGCACCGGTCGCCAACTGCCGGAGGTGTAGTACTGCGTGATGTACACGAAGGCGATGCTGGTGGCAATTCCCACGATGCCCGCGTAAAAAAACCACACGTTTCCAAGCATGCGGTCCACGACAAAGTACATACCGATGGCCGAAAGCACGGCTGTGACGTAGTAGCCGCGGTTGAGAGCAGCCATAGCGTTGTCCTTGACCGTTCTGGGAACTGCCAGGAGGCCCACGACTGACGCTAGGATTCCAATTGCGCGGACGACCAGCGGGAAGAGGATCCAGGCGGGGTTCTTGGTAGCCGCGTAGATGGCCACCCCGAGGATCATCGCCCCGATGTTTTCGGCTGCGGTCGACTCGAACAGATCGGCGCCACGGCCGGCGCAGTCGCCCACGTTGTCACCCACCAGGTCGGCGATCACGGCCGCGTTGCGTGGGTCGTCCTCCGGAATTCCCGCCTCGACCTTGCCGACCAGGTCGGCGCCCACATCAGCCGCTTTGGTGTAGATGCCACCTCCCAGCTGAGCGAACAAGGCCACGAAGCTGGCTCCGAACCCGAATCCGACGATCAAGAACGGCGCCTTAGCGGGATCGGTGGTTCCGCCATAGGCCCAGAAGATAGCGGCGACGCCCAGAAGGCTCATCGCCACCACGAGGAATCCCGAAACGGCCCCTCCTCTAAGGGATACCGTTATTGCCTCTCCCAGGCTTCGCTGCGCGGCGGCCGCCGTCCTGAGATTGGACTTGACCGAGATGTACATTCCGATGAATCCAGCCAGTGCCGAACAAGCCGCACCGACGATGAAGGCGATACCGGTCCTGATTCCCAGGTCCTGACTATGCTCGACCCAGCCTATCAAGAAGCCGATAACTACGGCAACGACGAGGGCCAGCATGCCTATCGTCATATACTGCCGTCTGAGGAAGGCCATGGCCCCCTCGTAGATCATTGCGGCGATCTCCTGCATCGCCGGGGTGCCGGTGTCTCGGCGCAGGACATCCCAGGCCAGATAAAAGGCGAACAATACGGCCACGATTCCTGACCCGAACACGATCCATAGTGTTTCCATGCCTTGGCATCATCTCCTTTCCAGTATGTAGCTGAATAATATATGCCCAGCCGGGGGCGCCAATTAATAGGGCATCAAAGATTGGGACTAGCTTCCGGATTCTACATCGCGAGGGCCAGAAGTGCAAGAGTCCAGCTTCGCTGGGATGCGTCAAGAATCCGGTAGGAGGCATCGAGTCCTTCGCCGGACTGAAGTCTCGGCGTCAAGCCGCCCATAGCAATCACAGTCGAATCTCAGGCTTGACGCGAGCAATTCAGTGCCGCGACCGCCGAAGGCTTATTTCCCCCTCCTACCCTTGGCCGCCTGGCCTTCTTCGAGCAGTTTGCGTTCGAACTCCCGGACGGTGTCTTCGAGCTGACGCTGTCCGATGGCGGCGGTCAAATCCCCGCGCGTTTTTTCGAGAATGCTGCGAGCCACGTCTGTCGATCGTCGCAGGCCGCCGGTCATTGCGTCCGGATAATCCATGGTCACCAGGATAGAGTACATGTCGTCCATCTGTTGCAGTATCTCCTCACAACGCTGCACTCTACCGTGTCGAAGAAAGTCCAGGATGTGACGTCGAAGCTCGCCGATGGCTTCCGCCATACCGTTGAGATAGGGAGCGAAGCCTACCCCCAGTTCCTCCGGCGTTGGAAGGCTACGCTCCCCGATGATGGCGAGGGTAATGCTGGCCTCGGCGAACTCCTTTTGAGCATCCTGGACGAAGCCGGCATGATAAATGTCCTGATGCGCCGACAGCGCCTCGTCAACCTCTTTGAGAGACTGCGCCGCTCGCTGCAACAGATCCTCGGCCAGGTCGAACTCGCCGCGATGCACCGCCCTTATGGTGTTGGCAGAGTTCCGTATCGTCAAACGTGACTGCGCAAGGCCTTTTTCACGAGACTTGTATTTCTCGTCGAATCTGCCGCGAATCCTATCCGCGATAGCCTCTAGTTCAACCAACAAACAACTCCATCAGCCATATTACAGCGGTCCCCGCGTAGGGGAGTTCAATTGAACGCCCCTGCGCGCCTAAAGGGCAGCCTTCTGGTAAGAAGCGCCCACTCCCGCCAGCTCCGGCGCAGCTTTCTCCACTTTGACCGCGCAGACTTTGACCTCCGGTATCTTCGCCACCGGGTCGAGGGCCGGGTTGGTCAACAGGTTGGTAGCCGATTCGGCGAAATGGAAGGTCATAAAGATGACTCCTGCCGAAACGCGGTCGGTAATCTCTGCCTTGGCGACCACGCTGCCCCGTCGCGACGTGACGCGAATCCTGTCGCCGCTGCAAATGCCCATCTCTTCGGCGTCCACCGGGCTGATCTCAACCCTCTCCTCGGGTGCCATCTGGGAAAGCCCGCGCACCTTGCGGGTCATGGTTCCGGTGTGATAGTGGTACAGCTTGCGGCCGGTGGTCAGCAACGTCGGGTAGGCTTCGTCCGGCATCTCCGCGGGCGGAATGAACGCCACCGGCGTGAACCGGCCCAGACCGCGCGAGAACTTGCCAACGTGCAAGATGGGAGTGCCGGAATGCTCCGCGTCGGGACACGGCCATTGCAGAGGACTCTTTTCGAGTCGCTCGAATGATATCCCGGCGTAGCTGGGGGTCAGCCCGGCGATTTCCTGCATGATCTCCTTGGGCGAGTCGAACTCGAACTGCTGCTCGCTCAATCCCTTCTTCTGGCTGACTCGCCTCGCTACGTCGACGATGACCTCCCAATCGGCCCTGCTGTCTCCTACCGTTGGGATGGCCTGGTGCAGCAACTGGACCCGGCGCTCCGTGTTGGTAAAAGTCCCTTCCTTTTCGGCGAAGCTGGCGCCGGGAAGAACCACGTCCGCCAGCCCGGCCGTTTCGGTCAGGAAGATATCCTGAACCACCAGGAAGTCGAGCTTGTCCAAAGCCTTGGCCACGTGAGAGGCATCGGGCTCGGAGAGCACCGGGTTTTCGCCCAGGATATACATGGCCCTGACCCGCCCCTCGTGCGCGGCCTCGATCATATCGGGCATCGTCAACCCCGGCTTTCTGGGGAGATCGACCCCCCAGGCCTGCTGGAACTTGGCGCGGGCATCGTCGAGAGATACCTTCTGGTAGGCAGTGTACACGTCGGGAAGTGCCCCCATATCGCACGCGCCCTGAACGTTGTTCTGTCCCCTCATGGGGTTGACGCCGGCCCCGACTTTTCCGAGGTTGCCGGTGACCATCGCCAGGTTTGCCACGGCGAACACGTTATCAGTGCCCGTGGTGTGCTGGGTGATGCCCATGGCGTATACGATGGACGAGGCCCCCTTCGCCGGCGTGGCGGACAGGCGAGCCGCCTTGACGCCGGTGATCTGGGAGACCTTCTCCGGCGTGTAGGGGTCCAGCGATGCGCGCCAGGCGTCGTAGTTCTCGGTCCGCTCCTTGATGAACTCCTCGTCAGCCAGCCCTTCGTCAAGGATGATCCTAGCGATCCCGTTGAGCAGCGCCACGTCCGTGCCGGGGCGCTGGCGAAGCCAGAGATCGGCGTACTTACAGAGGTTGATCTTCTTGGGGTTGGCCACGATCAGGGAAGCGCCGTTCTGGCGCACCGCCTTCTTGATTCTCAGCGCGGCCACCGGATGGGCATCCGTAGTGTTCGAGCCGATGACCAGGATCGACCCCGATTGCTCAAGATCGGAGATTGGATTGGTCATAGCTCCGCTTCCGAAACAGGTGGCAAGACTTGCCACGGTAGGGGAGTGTCAGGTGCGGGCACAATGATCGATGTTGTTTGTGCCCATCACCCCCCTCGTGAATTTCTGGAAGACGTAATTCTCTTCGTTGGTGCATTTGGCCGAGGCCAGCGTGGCGAAGGCTTTGCCGCCGCTCTCCGCCTTGATGCGCTTGAAGTTCTGCTCGATGCGGTCGAGCGCCACCTCCCACGTGGTCGGCACGAGGTTGCCCTCTTCGTCGCGGACCAGGGGCGTACGGAGACGCTCCTCCGAGTTGACGAAGTCCATGCCGAAGCGACCATTGCGCTCGCTTATGACAC
>JAMDCE010000363.1 GCA_023489135.1 Chloroflexota bacterium | reverse complement strand
CCAGCTTTCGTAATGCCCTTATCAGCCACGATCAGTGGCTTTCTCAGGCCTAACTCGACGACATAAGCGGCGAGATTCTCGACGGCTCCCTCACCGAACTGGATGTAAGGGGGCCAAACCTCCCACGCTGTTGGCCGCAACTCCTTAACCATGATGCACTCCCTTCTTGAGTAGTAGATTTGTCACATTCCACACCTGCTCGCTCCAGTGGCAGTGTGTAGCTACAAGGTCAAGCCTACTTGGTGGCTTGGCTCCTCGGAGCAAAGGATAGATTGACGACGTCCACGTTAGATTTCACCTTAGTGATGGTGAAAAGGCCGTCACCAAGGAGGGAATGCGAGTTGAGCAGAGTTGGGCGAAGTGGTGCCACAAATTGGCGGCTTTCACGGGTGGCACCGTAGCGCTTCCGGAACGCTGTTAGCGCAATTTCGGAGCGGACGGCACTGGTAAAGGTCGCTGGATCGGCAGGCCAGCTAAGATAGGGACAAAAGAGTGGCCTAGTCCAGCGAGGTGACCGCAGCCCGCACGCGACAATCTGGGACTCGGGGTAGTCAGCGATTGCCGTCACGGCAAACAAAAAAGGCAGGGAAACCCTCTGCCCCTGTCTTTTTACCTGAGAGATTCATCCCTCATTGGGACTAGCTCCTTCGGTGCCCAAACCCAATCTAGTTGGGGGGGTCTCTCCAGAGGAACGGTGACGGTGGTCCTTTTGCTTGAGAGTTTCGGCAGTGCCTTGCCCCTTCAGCGCCGCAAGCGGTCTCTCCCACCACCAACCCAATTGGCATTCACGGTTGCCCACCGTTGATTTCTCTTATCCTATCATTGGTTTCCTAGTTTGTCAATACCTTTGTACACTATGTGTTATAAACTGGCGTTCTTATTTAACTCTTCACACACTAGGTGGTATACCTTCTGTTCTCTGTCGCTTTTGGGGCGTTTTCTTATTCAGACGTGGGAACCCAGACTGCAGATTCTATCGGGCGGTAAGTCCTCCATCCACTGTGTAGGTGGCGCCGGTGACGAAAGACGACTCGTCGGAGGCCAAGAATAGGGCGACCTGCGCTGCTTCCTCGGGAGACCCGCTTCGCCCGAGGGGATGAGCTCTGTCCAGGGCTTCCCGGGCCGCCGCTGGGTTCGGTTGAAGGGCAACATACTTCTCGGACAGGGGGGTCCAGATATTCCCCGGACAAATGCAGTTGCAGCGAATGTGGTGCCGGGCATAGTCTACGGCAATGGCTCGAGTCAAACCTATCACCCCCGCCTTCGCCGTGCCATAGATCCCGCCTCCTGGCCAGGCTACCAGCCCTGCCACCGAAGCGGTATTGACGATGGATCCTCCCCCGTTCTCAATCATGGCTGGCAGACAGTACTTCGCGCAAAGCCACACTCCCTTGAGGAGAACCTCCATCATATGGTCATACTCCTCCTCCGTGGTATCACCGGTGAGGCCTATGATCTCCAGTCCGGCATTCGCAAAGAGAACGTCGATCTTCCCGTACTTCTCCACGGTAAAGCCAACCATGCTTTGCACATCCTTGGAACTCGAGACATCGGTGCGTATGAACTCGGCCTGCCCGTCCTGCTTGCGCACTCTGCTGACGGTACTATGGCCCTCAACCTCATCGATATCCGCCACTACTACCCTGGCCCCTTCCCGAGCAAAAAGGGTGGCGGCGGCGCGTCCGATTCCGGAGCTCGCCCCCGTGATGACGGCCACCTTGTCCTGAAGCCTCATAACATCCAGCTATCTGAAGGGCTTGGAACCCTGCAACATTGTGTGCCTCAGCGAATCAACCCGCTCTCCCACGTATCACGCTAGCGCAGAATAAGTCTATGGTTCTCGCTTATACCTGGTCGCTATTTCTCCGTAAACCCGTTCCCGGGCGGCATCAATCTGCCGCGCGAGTTCGTCCGTAGTTACCAACTGATCCTTCGCGAAGGTTCTGGCCGGAAACCGAGGCTTGCTGAGGTAGGTATAGGCTTCGGACCGGAGATGGGCCGGCATTAGGTGAGTGTATGTGTTGGCTCGCCACTCTCTAAGGCGGTCGAGGTCGATATGGCCGAGGACAAGCTGCTCTCCCACCTGTTGAGTCTGAGTTTGCACTCTTCCCTCGTAGTCCACAATACAGGTCCCACCTGGCCAGGCAAAAGGAGGAACATCGCGCAGAGACGCTCCTTGATTCACGTGCACACCGTAAGCCACGTTTTCTAGAGATCTAACCTGGGAGATAATGGTCCACCAGTTGGTAGGAGACTCCGGGCCCCAAGGCGGCATATAGGCCGAGGCCCTGATAAGAACCTCGGCCCCCTTCATCGTGTACTCTCTGAGAAGCTCGGGGAAGATGAAGTCGTAGCAGATGCCTACGGCAAGCTTGCCTATAGGAAGATCGGCCACAGGGAACAACTCTTCGTCGTAGCCCTCTAAGGAATGAGGGCTCGTCCAGAAATCGAGAGGCACCCACGTTTGGACCTTGCGGTATTTGGCCTCGATCCCCTTCGGCCCGATTATGCATGCCGTGTTGAAGACGTGGCTGGGCCATTTTGGATCGTACTCGAGAAAACTACCCGTCTCGATGTAGATGTCGTTTTCCTTGGCGACTTCCACTAACCTATCCGTCTCCTCGCCCGGAATGGTCACACAGGCACCACTATCCAGGGCCTCCTTCGCAGTCATATAGGGGATGCCGTGGACGGTAAGCTCCGGAAACGCAAACAACTTGAGGGGAAACCCAGTGAAAGAGTAGCCAGTAATGGCCGTCTCTATCAAGGCGATGTTGCGTTGCAGATTGCGACGAACGGTTTGCTTGTCGCGCCCGTTGGGATTAGCTGTCTGGATCGCGACCACACTGTACCTGGATACCTCGCCCATTTTTCCTTACTCCTTTACTAGGTGCCAACTGGCCTGGCTGCTAAACCTAAAAGAAGCTATCTTTCTGGAAACGGAATAGGGCACCACACAGAGGAAAGCGATAACTTACTGTACGACACTCGGCGGAAGAATCCGTCGGAGGAAAGGGATAGGCCGGAACGAATCAAAAGGATTGAAGCTAGAGCTAGGTTAAGTATATTGGGCTGAGTATATAGGGTCTTCCGAAAGCTGTCAAGATTTCGGGGGCTCTATGTCGATAGCCATTTATTCCAAATCGCTTTGTGGTCGATTCTTTTTGTTGGTCGTTCACCCGTCAATATGGCGTCCCAGGATCATTTGACAACTTCTGGAACTGGGTTATACTGAAGGGACTCTGGGCGAACCAGGCGCAGAGGCCGGGCGTTCCAATTCGACGATGAAAAGAGCCCAGGTGTAGCGGAGTAAACAGAGAACAGTGCCGCGCAGCAAAGACACCGCCGCAAAGCTCAAGGAGCATCTTAAGTCTCGAGGTGTCGACCTAGTAGGAATAGCTGACCTGGCGAATGTGCCCACGTTCGAGACCATTCCACCTGACCTCGCCAGCCCCTTTTGTCGCGCGATATCGCTGGCCATCCGCCTCTCCGATCCCATCGTGGACGCCATCACCATAAGCGATCCGACGCCGGCCTACGCTCAGCACTACCGCGCGGTCAACGGCGTTTTGGATAGCCTGACCGACCACACTGTCTCCCATATCAAGACGCAAGGCTACCTGGCCCTTTCCATCCCGGCTTCACGCACCGTAGACAAAGAGGGTTTTAGAGCCGCTGCATCTCATAAAGTCCTGGCTCAGGCGGCGGGCCTTGGTTGGATTGGGAAGAGCCAGTTGCTGGTTAATGCCGATCTGGGACCCCGACTACGTTTGGCCACGGTGTTCACGAATTGGCCCCTCACTTCCGATGAGCCAGTTGCAGAACGTTGCGGCAATTGCATCACCTGCATAGCCGCCTGCCCCGCAGGGGCAATCGAAGGCCGGGAAAGAAATACAGATAGGCCTGGGGAGAAATACCTATTCCATCTCCAGAAATGTGACGAGCGTCTTCGCTTTTTCGCCAGGAAACCCCAGATCGGTAGCCGGGTCTGCGGGCTCTGTGTGCAAGCCTGCCCGTGGGGGAAAGTCAAGGACAGATGACTCGACCAGGAAGCGCGTCGAAGCACGATGTGATTGCCAGGCTAAAAGATATTGCCGGTCCGAGCGGTCTTCTTACCTCGTCCGAGGACACAATCTGTTATTCCTCCGACGCCACCGCTCTGGAGGGCCAGCCCGACGCCGTTGTGCTGCCTGATTCCGCGGAAATGATCTCAGCCATCCTCAAGCTGGCCAACCAGGAAGGATTCGCGGTGACGCCGCGAGGCGCGGGCACGGGCAACTCAGGGGGATGTGTTCCCGCGGAGGGAGGAATACTCCTCGATCTATCGCGTATGGACAAGATCATCGAAATAGATCCGGCCAATCTCGTCGCCGTCGCCCAGCCGGGCGTCGTCACCGCCCAGTTCCAGGCTGAGGTGGAGAAAAGGGGGCTTTTCTATCCCCCCGATCCCAGCAGTATCAGGATGTGCACCCTCGGCGGAAACATGGCGGAGTGCTCCGGGGGACCACACGGCGTGAAATACGGGGTCACCAAGGATTACGTGATAGGTCTACAAGTGGTAATGCCGACCGGGGAGATCATCAGGACTGGCGGCAAGACCATCAAGAACGTCACCGGGTACGATCTTACCCGGTTGTTCATCGGTTCCGAAGGAACACTCTGCGTCATTACCGAAATGACCCTCCGGTTGCTGCCCCTCCCCAAGCAACGGAAGACGATGATGGCCGTTTTTGGGTCGATGGAAGAGGCTGGTGCGGCTGTCTCCCGCATCATCGCCTCTGGTATGGTCCCGTCTAAGATAGAGCTAATGGACGGCGCTTCTGTTCGAAACATCGAAGAGCACGCCCACGCGGGCTTCCCGGAGGACGTCGAAGCCCTCCTGTTGATCGAAGTGGACGGCGAAAAGGAGACGGTCGAGAAACACGCCGCCGCCATAGGTCATCTGTGCCAGGAAATCGGGGCCCGGTCAATCCTGATTCCCGAGAAATCAGAGCAAGCCGAGGCGCTGTGGCAGGCACGACAGGCCTTCGCCATTGCCGTGGCCAGAGTTCGACCGGACCGGCTGTCGGAGGATATCGTCGTGCCGCGCAGCGCTATCCCCGCAGCCATCGCCCGAATAAATGAGATCAAGAAGCGGTACTCCATCCACATTTTCACGGTAGGACACGCGGGCGACGGCAATCTACACCCCACCGTCCTTTACGACAAAAGGGATCAAAAGGAGACTGCGGCGGCCCACGCGGCGGTGCGTGATATCCTGACCCTGGCCGTCGAAATGGGTGGAACCATCTCCGGCGAGCACGGCGTGGGGCTGGACAAGAAAGACTTCCTGGAAATGGCCGTGGGGGCTGAAACGGCCGAGTTTATGAGAACACTGAAGAATGCTCTCGATCCCAATGGAGTTCTGAACCCGGGTAAGATCTTCCCAGACAAGGGAAAATAACAGAAGAGGAGAAACGACAAATGGAAGAAGTGATCATAGCTAGCGGAGCCCGCACGGCGATAGGGACCTATGGCGGATCACTCAGGGACGTTCCTGCTACCACTCTCGGGTCAATAGCGGTAAAGGAGGCCCTCCGGCGCGCCGGTATCGCCGGCGATCAGGTGGAGCACACTATCTTCGGCAACGTCATTCACTCTTCCACAGACGACATGTACATTTCGCGAGTGGTCGCCGTAAACGCCGGCATACCTATCGGGGTTCCCGCGTTCACCGTCAACCGCCTCTGCGGATCGGGAATGCAGGCTATCATCTCCGGTGTTCAGAGCATCATTTCAGGCGATGCTCAGGTAGTAGTCGCTGGTGGCGCCGAATCTATGAGCCGCGGTCCTTACTGGATCGACAAGGCCCGCTGGGGCTACCGCCTGGGCAACGAGACGCTCATCGATCCGGTGGTCGGTGGAGTGACCGATCCTTTTAACAAAATTCACATGGGCATTACCGCCGAGAACGTGGCGGAGCAATATGGAATCACCCGGCAGGAGCAGGATGAATTCGCTCTGGAGAGCCAACAGAAAGCCGTCAAGGCCATTCAGGAAGGCCTTTTCAAGGAGCAAATTGTTCCCGTGGAATTGCCTTCGCGCAAGGGGACCCCAAACATCTTTGACACCGACGAGCACCCCCGGGCCGACACTTCTCGGGAGAAACTGGCGTCCCTCAAACCAGCCTTCAAGCCGGATGGAACCGTGACGGCCGGCAATGCGTCGGGGTTGAACGACGGAGCCGCCGCTGTGGTTCTGATGAGCCGGGCTAAGGCGGAGTCATTGGGGGTCGCGCCAATGGCTACCATCGTCTCGTACGGGACCGCGGGAGTTGATCCAAAGTATATGGGCATTGGTCCCATCCCGGCCGTGGACAGGGCCCTTGGGCGGGCCGACCTGAAAATGGAACAAATGGATATCATCGAATTGAACGAGGCCTTCGCCGCGCAGGCGCTGGCGGTCGCCCGCGATCTGAAAATGGATTCGTCCAAGCTCAACGTCAACGGTGGGGCTATAGCCATGGGACATCCCATCGGGGCAACCGGAGCGCTCCTCACGGTCAAGGCCATTTACGAACTGGCTCGGCGTCAGGCTACCTACGGCTTGATCACCATGTGCATCGGCGGTGGGCAGGGCATTGCGGCGATTTTGAAGCGATAACAAAGCCGCTCCGATCAGCGTTATAGAATTGTGGGAGGTACACGACAAAGCGATCAGGCTCCAGTGCGCCAGAATCCTCAAGGAGGCTGACGGATGTACAAGCGAATCCTGGTACCGCTGGACGGTTCCGCTTTGGGAGGAGCCGTGGTGCCCTGCGTGGTGGGATTGGCAAAGCGGTTCGATGCGGAGCTTGTACTTCTGACCGTCATTCCTCCTGAGGGATTCCCAGAAGCGGAGGAGTTCGCCAGAGAGGAACACGTCCGCGATACGACGGCCCTGGTGCGCCTGTATCTGGAGCGAAAAGCAGAAGCGCTTTCCGAGAGCGGGGTGAAGGTCAGCATCGCTATTGTAGAAGGCTTAGTAGCCGACGAGATCATCAAGTATGTTGAGGAACACGATGTAGATTTAATCGCTATGTCCACGCACGGGCGATCCGGCATCGCTCGTATGGTGATGGGAAGCACAACCGATAGAGTGCTCCGAGGAACCAACGTGCCGGTTTTCCTGGTTAGATCAGCCACCGTCTGCGACTAGCTGTTCCCAATCTTCCCTGATATCGCCAGCGTAATTCGGCCAACGTGGTGCCCCTTTCTTTGCTCACTGACCTGCGTCATTTCACGTAGTCTTAGTGATTTGGAGGGCTCAGTATGAGAAGGGTCGCTTTGCTTCTGGCGCTGATCGTAGCGCTGGGTGGCTGCGAGTTGGCCGGCACCTCTTCCTCGTCACCGCTGTCCTCTACTTCAAACTCCTCCCCTTCGCCCGCTAGCTCTCCAGAGAAAGAAGCTGCCCCTACCTCGACGGTCGGCCCGGTAGTCCACGTCGTCAAGGAGGGCGAGACTCTCTGGGGAATTTCGCTGCAGTACGGCATCAGGATGGAGGATATCTTAGAGGCCAATAATCTTTCTGACCCCAACCGGATCGAGGCGGGTCAGGAGCTGCTTATACCCCTGGGGGGACCGGCCGGCCCGGTCAATGCCGCCACCGCCGCAGCGCTGGCGACTTTCACGCCCGTGGTGGATTATCCATTCAAGTTGACTACCTGGGTGGCTCGGGTGACTCCCTTTGTGTCAGGCAAGGAAACGATCTACGCCAAGCTCACTAGCTACGATGTTGGAGTAAAAGGCGCTCAGATGTACGCTGTCGTACACTTTGAGAGCGGCGACGAGCGTTTGGTGGCGAGCAAGGCCTCCGACGGAAGTGGTACAGCCTCAGTGGAGTTTCCCGTGAAGAAAGGAAAGAGGGGCGTCACGGTGCTGGTAGATGTCTATGTGGACACGCGGGACCGGACCTTCCGCTCGCAGGTCACCTTCACGCCTCAATAGTCTGAGACGACTTCCCGCTTCGATCATCTCAGTATCGTTATGTAAACATCAGGGGCGGAACGCGATGGTGGAGTGGCCGGCCCTTACCATCGCCGTGGCCAGCCTCGCAAACCTCTTCCGTTTCAAGATCAATCCGGCCGTTGTCCCTCTGGGCGCTGGTCCGGCCCGTCTGGGGTTCTCATAAACGCCGTTTCCTCAACCCTGCGAATCTCTCGTCTCTTAAGGAAAATGGGATCGCGCGCGCCGATCCACAGCGCTCCGCCTATGGCCGTGATCAGAGCCCCAACACCGAGAAGCGCCAGGGAAAATTCGAACAGCATCCTTCCCTCGGAAAGAAAAAGGGCGACGAGGACGACGAGAGTACCCGTGGAGGCAATGACCACACCCAGCATCATTCTCCGCTCCAGGTCAGCCAACTCCGCGCCGAGGCGCTCCATCTGCGACGCCAGGGCCTTCTGATCGATTTCATCCGGCGAATCTTCGGGCGACGTCTCGAGACCTATTGGCTGGAAGACGACGGCACCGCCGCCGCGCTCCACCGTGTATTCTGCGCCACAAGTGGCACAGATGAACCAGTTCGCCTCATTTGGAAGATCTATTTTCGCCCCGCAGGACCGACAAGTTAGATGAAGCATAGGAGAATTATAGGAGTCCTGCGAGTGCCTGTCCACCTCATCAGAGTCCCGCCAGAAACCTGAGACCGGGATTCGCTCTGACAGAGGAGGCCAGGCAACCGTCTTCGCTCCAATCACCTCTGTCGTGCCTTTCTACTCCGAGAAACCCTCCGGCTGGCCTGGCCCCCAGGAGACTGCCGGGCTGGTCTTTGCCAGGTATGACCCGGGTGGTGGAACCTCCGTCCGGACACCCCATTGAGCGAGGTCAACGACGGGCGCCTCCACTGGCAGCTACCCAATTCGCTCCTTTTCTAGCATACGGTCTCCCGGGTCGCCTGTCAATCCTCTGAAGTCTCTGGGCGGAGGTGTCATGGAGGGCGCAGATAAGAGGAGAACAAAGTGTAACTCATTCTGCGCTCTTCTCCGAACCAGCCTCATCAGCACGCCTAAGTCTACGAAGGGAGTAGAATGCTGCCGCTGTGGCCCCAGCATTCTACTCCCTTTAAATCAATGGAAAGTGATCAGGGGAGGCGCTGCGGCGCCTCCCCTGATCACTTTCCGAGCTTGTGCTAGCCGATCCTCGCTGGATCGTCAGAGAGTTCTAGTCCGGAGGTATAGTTTTGAACCGAAGATCCATAGAGATTCCCTTCGAGCGCTGCCAGAAGTAGGCCACCACGTAAATGACGATCGGCAGAGCGATGAAGAACGCCGACGTCCAGGCCAGGCTTTGGACCGAGAGCACCGGGGTGTCGCCCACAAGAAAGGTTGCGTAGACGGTAAGCGCACTCGTGATGAACCCGGCTGCGCCAAGTATGCTGATAATGGGAACACCGCCCAGCTTTGACTGAACCATAGCTGGCGATTTCTCGAAGATATCTCGCCGTACGTACGGGAAGACCATTGCCGCGATGCCGAGAATCACCCAGCCCACCATCCACACGGTTACGGAATAGACGATGTAGCTGAACCAGGTGGTGAAGAAGCTTACCGTCACGGTGCCCCAGGCGACGACAAAACCGGCGATAACGGCATTGTTGGGAGATCCGTTGCGAGACACTTTGTTGAACCATCCGGGAAGAAGACCGTCGAAGGAGTAAGCGAACAGGTTTCTCACCGGAGCAAAGCCCAAACCCAGCATCGACCCGGCCCAACCCACGATCATGAGGCCGAGCGGTCCGCCGAAGGCGACCAGGAAAGGATTACTGGAAGACCAGGATACCATGTAGACGACCAGCGGATAGGTGCCAAGCATGCTGCTGGCTTCACCCTGAGTCTCCAGGTAAGAGATTGTCCTGACCAGGTTCTCGCCGATACCCTGATTGACCCCGAAGCTGACCATCATCCACCAGGCGAAGCACAGCCCCACGGCGCCGATTTGGGCCAGCGGCTGGGCCAGGTTGACCCTCTTGATTTCGCCAGAGATATTGGCCGCGTAGGTCGTGCCCAGGGTGCCCAATTGCGCAAAAACGAGGCCGCCATAGAGGGTGGCCAGGACGGAGAACAGCGGTAGACCGCTGCCGCCAGACATCTCGCTGACTTTGGCGGTCAGGTCAGCCATTTTGATGCCCTGGGCCGCTTCCATTCCGGCGATAGTCTGCTCCGGACCGGCCGTTAGAGTGGCTATCAGAAAACAGATCAGCATCAACCAGCAGAATGCAAAGGCCACCCACATCACCCTCATCACGGCCTTGGTGCCCCGAGACATGATGAAGTAGGTGATCGCCAGGAGAATCGTGCCGATGCCCCACAGCACCCAGCGGTTCTCGTCCGTGATGAGGCTGAAGTACTTGCCCCAATCGACCAGCGTCTGGTTGTTCAGGACGTGGCCTTCGGCGAGGAAAAGGTTGCCCACGCCCCAGTTCAAGAACCAAGAAACCTGGATCCCCGACCAGGTAAGGCCCACGATAGTTATCGTCCAAGATGACACAAAGCCGAGAAGCGGATGCAGAATTCGGCTGACGTAGATGTATTCGCCGCCTGACCGCGGCATACTCAGTGACATGAACAGATAGATTCCACCGACGGGTAAGAGAAGCAGAATCGCCAGACCAGCGAAATACAAGTTCGTCCCGGGGTACACCGTGCCAGTCTGAGTCATGAACACAAAAGTCGAGCTCATGGTGGGGGCCATGAACGCGTAGATGAGCGCGGTCCAAGGGCTCACGGTTCTGGTGAGCCCGGAAGCCCGCCTAACGAACAACTCCCCCGATGCCGATGACGTTGCCATCAAACACCTCCATCAGGTTCAAATGGAATGCAAGCGAAAACCAGAGGTCGCCCCATTGGCTTGGTCCGTTGATGCGACGGGTCTAATTCCCAACCCCTCGCCGGTTGGCGCTCCGTTCGCCATTCGTCGGCAGACTAGCCTCTCGCGAGGGATCCGGTTTTGTGGGACTCACCTCCTTTCCAGTCTGTGGCGATGGACCCAAGAGACTCTTTCCCCTGATCGGAGCTTAGTGCAACCTTGTCCTTCCCCGACACCGCTCTCGACCCGCAAGCCCCTCCCGTGGTCTGACCGCGACGCGCGGCGCGCCAGGGTCAAGGAATTGAGAATCGTTTAGAACACCGGCTCTCTTGTGTACTCCCGACACCGGTTCC
>JAMDCE010000083.1:9838-11241 GCA_023489135.1 Chloroflexota bacterium | reverse complement strand
TCTGTAGTGCCCGTAAGGTTTATACGGATAGGCTTCGAGCAGCGAAGCGCAGGCATCGAACTGCTCAGGTGTGAGCGATTCAGGTACGAACATCCTGCGATCCAGGCACACATTCTGAAGATTCGCGCGGGATATAGACACCTTTCCCCGTGAGAATTATGGGGATTGTGCGGAGCAGAATTTGCCAATCCAGCCAAAGCGAGTAGTTCTCCACATACAGGACATCCAACTCCCGTCGCATCTCCCAGGGAATGCTGTTCCGGCCCTGCGTCGACGCCAGGCCGGTAATTCCCGGCTTCACCAGCAGCCTTTTCTTATCCCGCTCGCTGTAGAACCTAGCCTGGTCAGGCAGGTCAGGGCGCGGACCGACCAGGCTCATGTCCCCCTTGATCACATTAATCAATTGTGGCAACTCATCGAGGCTGATTTTGCGCAAGAAGCGGCCCGCGCGGGTGATTCGCGGGTCATCCTGGGCGTTGAACGTCGAACCATCCGGGTTACGGATGTCTGGCGCATTCACGTACATCGTGCGAAATTTGTAGCAGGTGAATACCCTGCCGTGCCTACCCAACCGCGGCTGGCAGAAGACGGCTGGCCCCTGGGAATCGAGCCTGACAAGCGCAATCAGGAAAAGAAACAACGGTAACGAGAAAGCGAGGCCGACAAGCGAGAAGAAAGCATCCATCAGGCGCTTTCCAGCCAACTCCCAACGCTCCATCTCATACACACCTGTCTCGACAACGAACTAGTTCAGGATGTCGAGGAATTTTTGGTACTGGGTCTGACGGTCAAACTTCATCGCCAAGTCAAAGGAATTATGGGCCATTTCCTTCCGCCTGGCTTCGTCTTGTGCCAGTTCAACCAATACTCTAACCAGTGACTCGACATCCCCAGACGTGTACTGCGTACCTATTGCGTGATTGCGGATCAGCCCTTCTAGTTCACCCCTAAGCGAGTTGACGATGGGCAGCCCTACCGCCAGGTAATCGTACACTTTTGCGGGCATTTCTACAGTCGAATTCACGTGATAGGGACTTAGAGCAATATCGCTGAGCCGATAGTATCTCGCCAGTTCAGAAAGCGGCAAGGTACCGAGATATGTGACATTACTCAGACCGTGTTCGCGCACAAAATCGATGAGGTATTGGCGCTGCGGACCGTCACCCGCAATGAGGATCTTGATCATAGGAGCGCGTTGCTTCAGCACGTGAGCGCTCTTCAGTAAAGTTGGAATATCATACATACTTCCTAGTGTGCCAGCATAGACTGCCCATATCTCCCCTGGATGCTTCTGAATACCAGCCGAGGGGTCGGATCTGTTCATCAAATCGCGCAAATCACCCACATCCGCGCCAAAATAGATGGTTTGTGCTTTTGCGACTGCAAGATGTGGCGCCTCCTTT
>JAMDCE010000083.1:0-9828 GCA_023489135.1 Chloroflexota bacterium | reverse complement strand
ATGTCGACGCCCTGGCCTCCTTTAGAGCTACCTTCAAATATGTGTCGGTGACAGCAGTGACCGCATCAGCATTTTGAAACGCGTACCGGCGAAGGGCGTAGAAGGGATACAAAGCAGCCGGCGCCAATGGCCGAGCCAAGCGAGGAAACGCAAGTAAAAAGAATTCAGGCCACAGGTCGCGAACATCCACAACGAGGCGCGCATCAAAACGCTTGGCTAGTTTTGTTGACAGATAATCTGCCCCAGGGGATGGACTTGAAAGGACTATGCAGTCAGGGAACGGCTCCTTCAACGCCTGACTGTATACTTTCCACGCAAAGACGCCGTGAAACAAAAGGCGATCCAAACTGATGTGTTTTTGGTACGGTGGCACCGGTACTAGCTTTATCAGCAAATTTCGCTGAACGTCAACGTCTGCCCAGCCATTCGACCTCTTGCGCTTGAAGAAATGGGAGAAGTTCGAGGTCCACCACGTGACCTCGTGGCCATTCTCTGCTAGTATCTTACACATTGTAATCGCACGTCCTGGTCGCCAGCTCTCGCCAGGCGTCGTGTCGTATGGATTGATATGCCAGATTTTCACGCTAACGCCGAACCCTAAAGCGGCTCATGAATCCCCTAACAGTTCCTTGTCTGCCAAATGCCATTTCATCGGCCTCCCACAGGAATGTTGTCTCGCACTCGCAGCAAACAGAATTCCAGGGAACGTGATCAACAGTTCCTCTCTGTCACCGTCGCGGATGCAGGCTTTTCCTTCGACCGCGCAAGCACCTCTTGGAAGAAAGCATAAATCTGTTGGCAGGTGCGCTCGTTATCTATTTCCGCTCGCTTTAGCTCACGTCCACCCCTATCGCGTCCGGTACGGAATGCGCGCAACACGGCTTCGGCCAGGGCGTCGACATCGCGTGAGATGATCTGGCAGTTAGCGACTCCACGGCAACATGAGGCCACATCGCCGACATCCACCGACACGATGGGGAGATTTACGGCCAGCGCCTCTCTGACGATGCTGGGAGAGGCTTCCACATCTGAAGTCAAGAGGAGGCAATCTGCAGCGTTTACAAACAGCGGCACACGCCAATGAGGCTCGCCTGCCAAGATCAGCAACCTGGCACTTGGCTCATGGTTTCTTACCTTCTCTTCGACAGCCATAGCAATATCGAGCCGTTTCCTACTGTTTGACTGCTTCAACGATGAACCACCAACATCCACGAAGAGTATGATCTTGGCTTGGGCATCGAGCCCCAGCGAGCTTCTTGCCGTCTCCACAGGCTGGGGTTGGAACAGGTCATAATCCACCCCAATAGGTATTACACGGAAACTGGTTTGCACGTCCTTAGGGAGGAACGGCAGCATGTTGGCCGCCACTACGATAACCCCGCCGGCCATTCTAGCAGCTCGCCGGGAGCACCATGTGTTCAATCCCCTTGATAATCTGGTTCTACGGCTATAGGACCCCCCTGGAGAGAAAGTCAGTCCATAGAGGTCTGTGCCATGAAAAGTTATGACGGCACGTCGGCGCGCGACAAAGGCTGACAGCAACGCCTGAATCCCACCAAACTGCACGTGCAGCAAATCGAATTTTCCGCCTCGCCACTTACGAAACAATGGTAGCAACGCTTCAAGGTACACAAGCTGTCCCTTTGTCTCTCGTTGCAAGAAGAGTACCTCTGATTCTACCCCGAGCCGCTTCAGCCCGCGCTCCTGATTGATAACGGTTGGGTTCCCATCTGGCCTGGCTGCAGATGGGTACTGATTCGTCACAATGAGTATCTTCATAAGTGGTCACTCACCTTCCTCTGCAACCAGAGATAGAAACGGGATACAGCCTTCCGGCTGACCACGCGGGAGAGATTGACCCAACTACGCTGGTATTTCTCCCAGCGATCCGCCACCCTAGCTAACGAGGCATCGTCGGTTAGTAGGTGGGTCGCTCGCAATTGAGCAATGTGCTCCTTATGATAGTAAGGGCTTGCTACGTTGCTGAAGCCTCGAGAATGGAAAAGAGAATATCTGGACCAGTATCCCATATCGTATAGGTGCAACGAAGTCCTGAGCGTACGCATTCCATCAGCAAACATCGTCTGCACAAGGCAGTTCCCCGTACAAATCGCGAAGTCGTACAGTCCCCACAACGATGAGATAAAACCGTTAAGAACTCTCGAAGGGGATGCCGTGGGATACTCCTCGAAGAATAAGTTCCCCTCGTCATCATAATTGCGCAGGCCCCCTTGGCTAACCTCGACTTCGAAGGGCGCGATCGCAGCTTCAGCGGCCGCAAGGTACTTCACGTTTCCCGTAGCTCTGTACGCCCGCACCAACGCCGAAACTGCCTGCCCTTGGACGAGGGCAGATATCCATCCAGCAGGCAATCGATATACGTCAACAGGATATGGAACTGGCCAGACGCCCCCCACGCCAAACCTGGAGCACTGATTATGCACAAGCCAATCCGTCAGCATAAGAAACTGTTCGAGGTGGCCATCAGACTTTTCGGAAATCCACCGTTCGTGCCAACCAAGGGCAACTTGGCAAACGGTGACTGGGTGAAGTGCATAGCTGCCAGGGCGAAGCCGCTCCAAGGGAACGCCTAGGGGTGACTGAGGTCCGGAGAACGGCTGCGCCTTCGCAGTCAGATCATTATAGTAGCCACCAATTTGGCCAGCGGTGAAATTCCGCCCAACTTCACGATCACCGTGCCAGAAATCTTGAGGCACCGTTCGTCGAAGCATACAATCAATCACTGATGTGCAAGTCTCGGTACCTAATCGATCCTACGAAACACAGTCAGCAATGCAGGATATTCCGCTACGCGCTCAAAATGTGGAATGTTGTTTGGGCGGTACTTCCTGTCAACCAATATGTATTTTAGAGAAGGCAGTTCGAGTAGTCTTCCAACAGCCGTCGCCCAATTCCAGGGCAGACCAATGCATGTCAGTATGGTGTACAATCGGGCGCAAAGCTCATCCTCATCAAGTATCCGACCTGCGATACCGCAAGCAGAAAGAAACCCTTCAGCGGTAGACTTAGATACTTCTCTCCAGTTGTCAAAACCAGAGACATCAAAACCAAGCCTGCTAAGGTAGACTATGAGCACTCCGATACCGCATCCATAGTCAAGAACTACCTCACTCTCGCGATTCGAGATCTTCCTGAGCAGAAAATCAATAACTGCTATATTCGGTGGGAAAAGATCGTCGAAGGTGGTAATGCCCTTCGGCAGTGAACGATGCCTGTTATCGCATTCCCCCAGATTCGCAAAGAACCAAAGGTTGTCGCTTTTATGCAGCGATTCCAGAACTTTAGTCCGTGTTGCAAATCTCGTCTCAGAAGGAATAGCTGCCGCAAAGACAGCGGAATCTATCGTTTCCCAGCTGATCCGTCCCCGTCTGAAGATTCGATCCAATGCAATGGAAGTCTGGAACCTAAACCACCAATAGGTAAATGAAATCAACCCCCTACAGAATCGTGAATCCAGAGACCGAATATAATTCTTAACCCTACGAAACATAGACGATAGTCTTCCACAATTCTGTGCAGGTTGGATACCGCAAAGGACACCCTTGCGATCGGACCGATAAACTCCCCGGAAGCGCAAAATTCCACACAAGGAGCAACTAGCTGTATTCGTAACACTATTAGCACAGGAGGAAACCAAGATAACTGCCACTCTAACCGTTTTCGGAACGTCGTGCTTAAATTGCGTGCGCTTACGGAAGAGCAATTGAGGCTCGCCCATTGGTTGAGAGTAGCCGTTCGTAGAGGGCGAGATACTGTGCCATAGCAGCTTGGATCGAAAAACGAGCGCGCACGTCCGCCGCCGCCGCACGGCCTAGTTTAGCAGCCATATCCGGGGCGCTGGCGACATCGAGTATTGAAGAGGCAAGCGCATCTGGAGAGCCAGGTGGTATTAGAATCCCTGTCTCGCCAGGGCGTATCACCTCGGGCACCCCTCCTACGTCGGTGGCAATGACAGTTCGGCCAGCAGCCATTGCCTCCAGAAGCGCTAGCGGATGCCCCTCGAAATGGGATGGCATCACCACAAGATCGACGCAGCTTAGCACGGAGCCGACGTCGTCGGCGAAACCCATAAACACAACGTGGTCGTGCAAGTTGAGTTCGGATGTCTTTGCCTCTAGTTCCACTCTCAAGCTACCTTCGCCGAGCACTAGCAGTTTGAAGGATGGAAGTCTCGTAACCACCTTGGTCAAGGACTCCAGCAAGACATCGTGTCCCTTTTGAAACTCCAGCTTGCCGACGATCGCAGCCAAGAAGGTGCGCTCGTCGATGCCCAGCGTTTGGCGGTAAATAGCACTTGGCACGTGATTATCAACACGCGAGAAGTCAACGCCATTGTATATGACACTGATCTTATGGGGTGGCAGGTGCTCGACCTTGATCAACTGCCGTCGGTCGGCCCCCGAAACGGCCACAATCGCGTCGGACAGTGGGGACAGTAAACGGTTTGCAAGAATGCGCACTCTGTCTCTAGGGTCATACGCCCAGGTGTGTTCGTGAGAAATGAGCACAGGTATGTGAGCAGATAGCCGCAGTAGCCTGCCTATCGCGTTGGACCCAGCCAAGTGTGTGTGCACGATATCTGGCCTAAAGTCGCTGACGAGCCTTCGCAACTGCATCAAACCCACCACATCATATCGCCATCGGCGACCGACTGGGACGAAAGGCACATTGCGCTCTTTGAGTTTTGGCGCATACGCAAGGCTCCCTCGTGCTCTCGTGACGCAAACCAGCGGTTCATAGCCGGAAGGTAAATGCGTGGCAATGTCCACCACAACACGTTCGGCACCTCCCCCCCCTAATTGGTCCACTATTTGAAGAACTTTAACTGTACCCATCAACGCTACAGATTATAGTTTCGGCCGCGACTGTTCTGGCCTGGCCTCACGAGTAGCTTTTCCAGCTAAACCGCTGGCGGACGTGCCGTCACTGCTCACAAGCGGGGCCCTCCGAGTTGGCAAAGACCTGACGATGAGGACGCTTGCTTGTGAAATGGCAAGCACAAGCCAAAGCATTTTCTCGTACTGTCCGCTGAGAAACAGAAGCGCGACTCCACCGCCCACCAGCGATACGGCTATGTCCTGGAGAGCAGCACCCAACCTCGGCTCGCCAGCTAGGTTTGCCCGCAGGGCAGCCCCGAGACATCTGTAGATCAAACCCATTAGAAGTGCCAAGAAGAGCCCTAGTCCGACCACACCCAACTCCGCACCAATCTCCAGGAAGCCATTGTGAATCACGGCAGCAGTGCCATACACCTGCAACCCAGGGATTCTGTCTTCAATCGAGAAGTACACCTGGGGCGATGCCACGTTACCCAGCCCAACACCCGTCAGTGGATTCTCAAGCAGTGCGGTTAGGCCCACACTCCATAGAGTTGGCCGTCTTTCGGCTGCCAGCGTCTCGCTCAAGTTGGAAGTCGACAGAAACCTGGAGACCAGCGGAGTACCAAAGGAGCCAAGAAGTACGACAAGAATAACAAGACCAATCACTAACCAGCGGACTCGAAGTGTAGCACGCTTCACATAGGCAAATGCGAAAAGAGACGTGGCAAGCGCCAGCAGTCCACCACGCGATGCAGATACGATTATGGCGAGCATGATCAGAACCAGGCCAACCCGCGCGGCCCACTTACGCAACCATCCTTCTTCGCCTACACACGCAGACACGGCAAATGGCACGGTCATCAATTGGTACATAGCAAACTCGTTTGGGTCCCCAATTCCGCCAGCGACGCGTGCTTCGCCAAACGCCGAAGAACTCGGTTCAGTTTGCATTAAGAAACTTATGAGGGCGATGGCAGACGTCATCCCGCCGGCAATCCATATCTGGCTAGTTACCCATTTCACGGAACTCAGGTCAGAGAGAAGTGACAGAGTCAGCCAAAATGCTACAAATACCATCAACAGCCTTTGCAGCCTAAGGGCAAAGAAAACATTGTCAGTGGCCCACGCGCCGGATAAGCAAGCGAGAGCCACAAATCCCAGAGGCACCATGTACGCCGCAGCACGTGGGAATGCGGCCCGCCGCGAAACAAGAGCGAGTGCCCCCCCAAGAAAAACCACTGCGCCTGCAGCCTTGCCGGCCGTGAGTTCGTCGATCAAAGGAAACGGCCCTTCAACTATCACGAAGTTCTCATACGCCGCTGCCCACATCAAGATAACAACCCCGATGGCTGGTCTGCGCCAGACGAGCAAGCTCACCAGAATACCCGCAAGAGCGCCCACGCCCCGCCAGTTCCAGAATCCGACCACGCTACCAAACAGCGCAATCGAGAAAAGCGTAAGAACGTAGATAGCACGTGTGTGAAGAGGCGACGCTAGAGCTAGGGCTCTCGTCAACACATTTCTCCAGAGGCCACTGTGCCATACAAGGTCATTGTCTGGCCCCCTCCTGATGGTCTCATCTCGACTTATGCACGACCACTGACGGGCAAGAGTTGCTCAATGGAAAAGTGCTGACCTCTACGGCGATAGGCACTGAGATTGCCTGCCTTGCCGATACCGCAAGATCAGGCGAAGGATGAACGCAAAGGTTAATATCTCGCCAACCGCAATGACGAATCCAAACCATAGGGCAATGTCAAGAGCTCCGGATAAGCCACAGGCCACTAAGAGGTACAAACCAACAATCAGCGCCACGCCCTGGATGATGGTCTGATAGGCCCCAATGTGCGGCTTGTAAAGAGCGTGTGCGATCAAGTTCGCCTGACCAACTGCGATCGAGCACGCGCTCGCGCTCCCGATGGCAAGGAACACAGGCAGAGACTCACGATATTTTTCGCCAAGAAGCAGCGTTATGCCGAATCCCATCACCACCATCACGAGAGCTGAGCACAGCAAGTATATAGGCAAGAGGGACCGGAGTTTGCGCAGGAACGTGAACACCTCGTCTGTGGTGGTAAACCTGCTCACAGTCGGCAACGTGATCTGACGGATGGACAGATTGAGCAAACTGAACACGACTGCGAACGACGCCCCAGCTGAATACAACCCAACTTCCCTCTGGGAGACGCCCGATGCGAGAAAAAACACGGGCAATTGCGCCAACAAAGGGTAACCAATTGAAGAGACAGAGGTCCATTGCGTATATCGGATCACGCGTTTCATTTGCACGAGGACTTCATCAATCGCAATGTGGGGAAAGCCCAAATAGGCTATGGGTCCTCTGTCAAACACCATGAGGAGTAACAGCGTCGGAACGGTGTACGTCGCCAGGAAAATCGTCTCGACTCGAATCTCGCCGGAGGATGTCAGGATGACCGCCCCGCCGCAAACCATACGCGCAGCGGCGTAAGCAAGCGCAGTCCATGCCAGATACGAGTACTTACCCTTTGCCTGAAAAAAGGCGCGGCATACATCCAACAGCGTTAGAGATACGGCGGTCGCAATGGCAAGTGGCACAAGTACCTGATGAGCCTCAGGAACCTGCAGCCAAACGGTGATCTGGGGCGTGACGAGCATCGCCGCTCCGAGCATCAGCATTGCGAGTGTTAGCTCCATCATCACAACTGCCTGGAGGATAAATCGTCCAGCACGCTCCTCTTGCTCGCCACTTAACAGCCTGACCAGGCTAACCGTCGAACCGGCATTGATTAGCAGCGATGCAGTCATGGCTATCGAGATCAATGTGGAGAACACGCCAAACTCTGCGGCGTCGGTCATCCTGGCAACTGCGATGTTGATGACAAACTGGACCAAGTTTGAAACGCCATTGGCGAATAGAAGTAGCAGCAATGTGGCAGTCTTCCCTTGGGTCAGGGTCTCAACTGTCGGCAGTCTGCTCCGAATGTTCGTAGCGAACGTCAAAGTCGTGTTCACTGAATCCTAGTTTGGAACAACGCCTGGTTGGGGCACCAGGACTCGGCAATCTGCACCAGTTTCCATAGCCTGCAAATATCTCTGAGCCGGTCTACTATCCTGGGGGTCGAAGAGTTGTGCAATGGATTTCCACGTTTCTCCTGCCTGAACACAGTCTCCCGCCCACGCATACGTCGAGGCCAAGTCGTAGCGATAATACAGTTTGCCTGGGTCGAGGCGAACAGCCTCCTGCAGCCACATGATCGCCTGTCCTGGCTGTTCCATCGATGCGTAGGTGGCACTTATCTCATATGCCACCTTCGATTCCCTTGGCGCCAGGCTTCGAGCAGCCATCAGCTCTTCGAGAGCAACTTCAGCTTCTCCCGCCTGTAGCGCTACCATGCCCAGTCCGAGATGCGGAAGAAAAGCTGACTCTTCCTGGACTCGCTCCAAGGCTTTTGCATACCAGTGACTGGCGAGGTCCAACTTACCCTCGACTGCGTAGAGAGATGCCAGATTAGTGTAGTTGTACAGAAACTTCGGGTCGGCGTCTATGCCATCGCGATATGCGGCTGCGCCATCTTCCAGGTTCCCATCTGCCTCGTAAACCTGGCCCAATCCGTAATAGGCCCATCCGAATCGGCCGCCGTTCGCAATTGCCGTTTCATAAATGAACCGGGCTTGGTCCCAAACCTCCGCTCTCACTGCCTCCTGACCCAGGATGTAGACGCATTTCCAATTGCGGGAAAGGACGACTTCCTGCACGGCTCTCTGCCAATCATTCATCTGCTTGTAGGCTTTGGCCAACCACGTGTGTGCCAACGAGTCGTCCGGGTTCGCCTGTGTCAGGTGCATCAACCTCGATTCCGCGGCCCTCCACTGTTTTGCGTGAAGGAAATATACGGCGGCAATGCGGTCAGATGCTGCCGCGTATTTCCTGTCCGAGACATCCAAGTTGTGAGCATCACTTTCCCGCGCAACCTCTAGCCCCAGTCCGTTACATATGGAAGAAATATCACCGTTCGCGTTCAACTGATGGAGCGACGGGAGCAACTCGGCTTTGATCCGGATATTCTCAGTGAGTCGCGCCATAAAGCGCGGCATCGACAACTGAAAGAAGCATGTTAGGACTATGATGAAAAGAATCCTGTAGAGAAAACAACTCACACTTGGTACCGCGCGTGCGAGAATTCGGAGTGTTAGCTGCGGCCCGCCGCCAGCTCGCTAGCACCTACCCGGCTGCATCTATGTCGATCCTCTCATTTGGTTGCGAACAGCCAGGGGCTGGCGAGGTGGCCGCTCGCATGTTATGAAGAAAGCTGAACGCCCGATACCGCGCCCTGGCATAGAGCACGCGGTACACCTTCGACCAAAGGGTTTCCTGAGGGAAGCCCAGGAGGGTGTTGCCCAGTCCCTCCCTCTGTAGGAAGAGTACAGCCTCCTTGGTCCACGTACCCATCACGAGACCGTGAACGGTCGAAATTGGTGGCTTCCGTACTGCGCTCCTGGGCAAAGCTAAGAAAGGGTCTTCCAACTCGCGGGAGCGCTCAGTGCCTTTGCGCTCAAGCTCCCAGGCCGTCTCGCCAGGGCGCAGCAGGGCAGAGAGAACATCCTTCTGCCACAGTCCCAAGCCGATGCTTACTCGATAAGGCGAATCACGGCAAATCTCGACGACCTCGTCGCCTCCATTCCTCACCCTCACTATCGAATACCGATTCGCTTCGAGAATGAGACATGCACCCCGTTTACGCTGCGCTACGCTGATCAGACCGCAAATCCTTGAAGTGTCCACAAGGCCAGACAGGAACAGATCTTCAAGCCAGATGATAACCCAGTCCTGCTCGATACGAGCAAGCATAGCCTTTAGATTCGAGGAATAGTCTACGTCCGGGCCAACCAGGATTGGGGATACTCTCGGGTCAGGATAACTCTTATAATTGGACCCTATCAAAATGGAGTACGGGCAGTCGGGCCAGTACTTGAAGAAGCACTGAAAAAACGGGGTGCATGTCTC